>NZ_CP151949.1:2510000-2700000 GCF_038592965.1 Paenibacillus sp. FSL L8-0158
CGGAAGAACTCTCGTTAAGGAACTCGGCAAAATGACCCCGTAACTTCGGGAGAAGGGGTGCCTCGGTAGGGTGAATAGCCCGAGGGGGCCGCAGTGAAAAGGCCCAAGCGACTGTTTAGCAAAAACACAGGTCTGTGCGAAGCCGCAAGGCGAAGTATACGGGCTGACGCCTGCCCGGTGCTGGAAGGTTAAGGGGAGTGGTAAGCTCTTCGGAGCGAAGCTATGAACCGAAGCCCCAGTAAACGGCGGCCGTAACTATAACGGTCCTAAGGTAGCGAAATTCCTTGTCAGGTAAATTCTGACCCGCACGAATGGCGTAACGACTTGGGCGCTGTCTCAACGAGAGATCCGGTGAAATTTTAATACCTGTGAAGATGCAGGTTACCCGCGACAAGACGGAAAGACCCCATGGAGCTTTACTGCAGCTTGATATTGAATTTGGGTACGATCTGTACAGGATAGGTGGGAGCCGTTGAGCCTTGAGCGCCAGCTTGAGGGGAGGCATCCTTGGGATACCACCCTGATCGTATCTAGGTTCTAACTTGGTACCGTGAACCGGTGCGAGGACAGTGTCAGGTGGGCAGTTTGACTGGGGCGGTCGCCTCCTAAAGAGTAACGGAGGCGCCCCAAGGTTCCCTCAGAATGGTTGGAAATCATTCGAAGAGTGCAAAGGCAGAAGGGAGCTTGACTGCGAGACCTACAAGTCGAGCAGGGACGAAAGTCGGGCTTAGTGATCCGGTGGTACCGCATGGAAGGGCCATCGCTCAACGGATAAAAGCTACCCTGGGGATAACAGGCTTATCTCCCCCAAGAGTCCACATCGACGGGGAGGTTTGGCACCTCGATGTCGGCTCATCGCATCCTGGGGCTGAAGTAGGTCCCAAGGGTTGGGCTGTTCGCCCATTAAAGCGGTACGCGAGCTGGGTTCAGAACGTCGTGAGACAGTTCGGTCCCTATCTGTCGTGGGCGTAGGAAATTTGAGAGGAGCTGTCCTTAGTACGAGAGGACCGGGATGGACGTACCGCTGGTGTACCAGTTGTTCCGCCAGGAGCACCGCTGGGTAGCTATGTACGGAAGGGATAAGCGCTGAAAGCATCTAAGCGTGAAGCCCCCCTCAAGATGAGATTTCCCAGTATGTAAGACCCCTTGAAGACGACGAGGTAGATAGGTTGGGGGTGGAAGTGCAGTAATGCATGGAGCTGACCAATACTAATCGGTCGAGGGCTTATCCTAAGATAAAACGCAAATGAGTTTCGGATCCAGTTTTCAGGGTGTAACCTTGAAGGTATGTAGAAATACATACGAAATACGCATTGAAATTCATTCACACAGCTGTGATGAACCGAGTTTCAATACGGAAGAATTTGCGTAGCAAATTCATGTTTGGTGGCGATAGCGGAGGGGTTCCACACGTACCCATCCCGAACACGACCGTTAAGCCCTCCAGCGCCGATGGTACTTGGACCGCAGGGTCCTGGGAGAGTAGGACGTCGCCAAGCAAGATGTAAGAGCACAGCCTTAACGGGCTGTGCTCTTTTTGTATATCATAAGGCTCTCGCGTTTTGAAAAGTATACAAGAAAACAATACATATAATCCATTCCACTAAATTAATAAGATTGGGGGATAACTATAATAAAGCTGTTTACAACACTCTGGATATCGACCGATAGTGAAGTCAAACTTAATGAATTTATAAAGCAGCAAGTCTCCAACAACAGGGAGCCTTACTGCTTGCCGTTACTGTTTTTTGAGGGGGTGAAAGATTAAAAGTAAGGCTATAAATTTCTAGAGAACAGGCACTTTTGAAGCGAGATAGAAACGTTTCTATTAGAGTTTGAAAAGAAAATTCATAGATTTGGGAGAGAAAAACTCAATCCGAACTGGATTTTTTAGACGAAGAGTCAGAAAAAAATATGCAAAAAAAGGTCCTTTAGGACTATGAAATAACAATATTTATTACAAAATTAAAGAGTTATTAATTTTGATTTATGTGAGCTTGATACAAATCCAATCCAATATTTAGGTGATTAAAGAGAGCTGCGGAAAAAGGCGGAATTTGTCGGATGATATCAGGTTGAATTTGTTACATTTATGTTAATGGCATGTAAAGATAAAATTGTTGTAGGATAAAGAGTTGGAGCCTCAATGTAAATCAAAATGAGTTTAGTTTTACAAAATTCGTGAAAACCTAAAATTCTGTTTTAAGCCAAATTAACAGATCATGATTGACAGATAACTCATACAAAAAGTGAAATTGTTGCTTTTTAAGTTTGGAAACAAATAACATAATATGGATTTTATTTTATTTTTATGAGCTTCATCAATTTAGCCCTTTTGTCCCATGCCAAGCGGTTTTAAAGTTTGTATATTTAAAAACAGTTAGAAAGTGTTGGAAGAAAAAAAGAGATATAAGGATTTACTGTAAAATTATGAACTGCATAGAGGATGGAGGAATTCTTATGACAACTCGATCACAATCTTGGTTCCCGAAAACAGAGGTCCAACCGACTACGAAGCTCCAACTATTTTGCTTTCCCTACGCCGGTGGTGGTGCTTATATATTTAACTCTTGGAAGTCCAGGTTTGCGCCTGACATTACCGTGTTGCCTATACAACTTCCAGGACGTGAAAGCCGCTCAACAGAAGCTCCAATGGATACTCTTCAAGACATCGTTCAATCGTTGGTTCCAGCTATGGCTCCATACATACATAAGCCGTTCGCTTTTTTTGGACACAGTATGGGAGCACTGATTGCATTTGAAACAGCACGGCAATTGCACAGCAAAACTGGAAAGCTACCTGTGCATATCATCATATCTGGTAAATCCGCACCACATCTTCCATACTCCAAAAAACAACTCCATGATTTAGCAGACGATTCTTTCACCGAAGAGCTTCGTTTAATGCAGGGAACACCTGAAGAGGTGCTGCAAAATGCAGAATTGATGCAAATTATTATGCCTCGTTTGCGTGCAGATTTTAAGGTGTGTGAAACTTATGTTTATCAGCCGGGAAATCCACTGGTATGTCCGATGACCGTTTTAGGCGGAATGAAGGATTTTGAGGTTAGTACAGATTCACTCCATGCCTGGCAACAGCATACGACATCACCTATGGGTGTTCGAATGTTCGAAGGTAATCACTTTTTCATCCATGAACAAGAACAAGAGGTTATGAGCGCAGTCGAGAACATTCTTTCCGCATCCTCGCCGATGGCCCACGCGGCGGCAGCTCATACAGCTTACAACACAAGCACCCTACAACCACGATTCAGACAGAGTTGAATGTCCCACACATCACGATACACTTCGCTATTACCATCTCAGCAACAATCGACAACCAACCCACAACCAAGATGCAATTCCAGCATAGTTCAAAATCGCATTTTATTCTGTACGGATACTCATGCATCCAAACCCAGAGTTTATTTCATCGACGTCCGCAGCCAATATAAAAAGTTCGCACTGAAAAAGTGTGGGCAACGAAAAGAGGGATGCCCTTGTTTCGATCAAATTCTGCTTTTCGGAGACTCTTGCGTTATGTAAGGCCGTATAATCTATGGGTTTTCATAACGGTGATCGCCTCCTTGTGTTTGGCAGCTATTGACATTATTTTGGGTAAGGCCATTGAGCAAATGGCACAGGGGACATTCTCCTCTACCCAGAACATGATCTATCTGGTTGTTGGTATGACACTAATTGGAATGCCCTGTAAGTTTGTGATGAGGTACGCTTCAGCGCGGTTTAGTGTTAGTGCTCTGCGCGACTTGAGAGGCGATCTTGTACATAAGTTTTGTGATTTACCGGTTTCCAGCGTGGAAAGGAAATTCACCGGAGATTTGGTATCCCGTCTAACCAATAATACGGCAGTATTACAGAACTTTTTTATCCAGCAGTTTGCCAATCTGTTTTATTTACCGCTTGTGTTTACGGCATCACTCATATTGCTTTTACTCACAAGCTGGAAACTGATATTGGCAAGTCTTGCGCTCATGCCACTAGGAATGATCATAACATCACTAATGAGCAAGCCGATTGAAAAATATTCCGCAGATCTCCAGGAGAAAATTGCTCATTTGAACGCTGTGGGGCAAGATGCAATCGGAGGAATCCCTATCGTCAAGGCGTTCAATATGCAAGCTGTGCTGTTGAAGAAGTATATGGTGATTATGGAGGAGGTCGTCAAGCGCGGCTTGCGGCTAGAAAAGCGCTATGCAGCCATTACTCCGGTAGGTGTGATGATGCTGGCAACACCGATTATTTTGGTCATTGTATACGGAGGATACCTGATACAACATGGAGAGCTGAATGCTGGAGGCATTGTACTTTTTTTATACCTGATTTCGTTCATATTGCAGCCGATTGCCATGCTGCCGACGATCATTTCGCAAATGAAGGAAGCGAGTGGAGCCGCAAAGCATTTGTTTGAGGTGCTAGATTGGCAAAATGAGCGTCAGGACGGCGAAAAGACCCTGGTAGATCAGAGGCGAGAGAATAGGGCGCCTCATTTGGAAGATGATGCAGATGGGGAAGCCAACCGAATGAGTGAAGGCGGAGCAGAAAGCGATGATGACGTTGATGGTGTTGCTGTAGTCAGCTTTGAGCATTTGACCTTTGGTTACGATGAAGGGAATACAGTGCTGAAGGATATCAGTTTCCAGGCAGGACAAGGGGATATGGTGGCGATTGTCGGTGCCAGCGGTGGAGGTAAAAGCACGATTTTCAAGCTGCTTTGCGGATTTAATGAACCTGGAGAGCATGCTGGAACCATTCAACTATTTGGAAAGAGTTTGACAGATTGGAATTTAACAAGCCTGCGCAGTCATATTTCGATGGTATCTCAGGAGCCGTCGCTTTTTCCGGCCACCATTGCAGAAAATATCGGATATGGACGTCTGGAGGCGACTCAGGAAGAAATTGTCGAGGCGGCGAAAGCGGCACATGCGCATGATTTTATTGTTCAACTTCCAGAGGGCTATGAAACCCTGTTGAGCGAGCGGGGAGGCGGATTGTCTGGCGGTCAAAAACAGCGTATTTCCATAGCAAGAGCATTACTGAAAAATGCTCCGCTGCTTTTATTGGACGAGCCGACTTCAGCACTCGATAGTCAGTCGGAGGCTCAGGTGCAGAATGCGATGAATGCGGTAATGCAAAACCGGACGGTACTGGTCATTGCTCATCGACTGTCAACCGTACGTCAGGCAAACCGCATTATTGTACTCGATCAGGGGAGCATTGTGGAATCGGGTTCTCATGAGGAATTACTAGGTCGTGATGGTATGTACCGAAAGCTGTATTTGAAAAATTTTGAAGAAGAACAGCATACAGCGGAAAACGGTAATTCGTTGCCTGAGGAAAGGGGTGAGCGTCGTGACCTTCAAGCAGGGGTTTTATGAATTTAAGCAGTTGATGTCCCTGATGAAGCCGCACCGAAAATGGTATTTTACCGGGCTGGTTGGCAATAGTCTGACCAATGCCAGCATCACGATTTTACTTTCTTTTGTGGTGCATTATTTGCTGAATTTCGCGGTTAATGGCGATATACAGGAGCTATACCGAGCGGTTTATTTGGTCAGTGGTACATTTTTAGCATTAAGTCTTATTTCCCCCCTGTGCAGCTACATGTATAAACGGTGTGTAAAGCTGGCGATTGCCGAGGTACGAATGAAACTATTTGGCCACATTGTCAAGCTATCGTACGAAAAATCCGAAAAACACCATTCGGGTGATCTTGTATCCCGTATGACGAATGATGTACAGGCGCTGGAGCAAGCTTACACCGTTCATATCCGCTCGATTATACTGGAAATTTCGCTTTTCTTGGGCTCGTTGGTCATTTTGATGGCTTTGGATTGGCGATTTGGGATTATGGCGGTTGTACTTGGGCTGGCTTCAGCCTGGATAAATGCTCATTTCGCGAAGAAAATGCGAAAGACGAGTGAAGAGTTACAGGGACGGATGAGCAGGTTCACGGAACGATTGAGTGATTTGCTTTCCAATTTGCAGACGGTGAAGTTGTTTGGGTTGAGGACAAAGGTAGGCGGACTTTGTAACGATGCAAGCGAGGACATAAACCGCATCAGCATCAGGCAGGGACGTCATATGGGCTTGCAGGATATGTGCAATTTTGTCATTGAGTTCATTACGCTGGGCGGTGTGCTTGTCGCCGGATTAATTCTGGTATCGCAGAAGCAGATGGAACTGGGGGTATTGGGACAGATTGTACAACTGCAAACCGGTATTTCAACGGTATTTTTGGAGCTAGGGGCGGCTGTAACACTGTTACAAAACTCTTTGGCAGGCTTGGCGCGTATCCGCGAAATTCTGGATGAGTCGAAGGAAGAGGAACAGTTCCCCGCGGCTAAAAAGAAAGGCCCGCTGACTAGGCTTATCGATCCCGACACGGCAGCTTTATCAGCCCGTAAATCTGGGGAACTCTATGGCGATGTTGAGACCTTGCGTTCAGACCACGCCATTGAACAGACTCCGGCCGCGCTGGAGCTGCACGACATCACCTTTGGCTATCAGCCTGACCATCCAACGCTGCAAAGGTTAAACTTGGTCGTGCCGGAAGGGCAGGTAACTGCGCTTGTCGGTCCGAGTGGTGGTGGTAAAAGCACAGTCATGAAGTTGTTGCTGGGATTTTACCCACCGGACGAAGGTGTGCTGCGGGTTCGTGGTCGCTTGGCAGAAGAATTTCCGTTGGATGAGGTCAGGGATTTGATGGCCTATGTACCACAGGAGGCTACGCTGTTCCACGGTACAGTAGCGGATAATATCCGTTTTGGCTCACCGGCTGCCACGGATGAGGAAGTGGAGGCTGCAGCCAAAACAGCCTATGCCAGCGGCTTCATAGCTGAGCTTTCGGAGGGTTACGACACGATTGTCGGTGAACGCGGAGCCAATTTGTCCGGTGGTCAAAGACAGCGGATCGCAATTGCCCGTGCTTTGCTCAAAAACGCACCGATTTTGCTGTTGGATGAAGCGACTTCGGCTTTGGATGCAGAATCGGAATATGAAGTCCAACAGGGCTTAAATGAGCTGATGAAGGATCGTACGACATTAGTCATTGCCCATCGATTGTCTACGATTGAACGGGCGGATACGATTTGTGTCCTTGCTGATGGCGAACTGAAAGAGCAGGGTACCCATGATCAGCTCCTTGCCGAGGGCGGTCATTATGCAGAACTCTATGAGCTTCAATTTCGAAAGCATCCCGAGGAACAAACCGCATAAATATGCGAATTTCCTTTTTACCAATATCTATTTTGCGAGGAGAGAGACGGATGACACAGCAAGATGTTCAATTGTTTTCGCTAAGCCAGCCACAGCAACGGATTTGGTATACGGAGCTTCTGTATCCTAATAGGAACACATCGACAATTATTGCAACTGTAAAAATCAGGGGAACAGTTCGTATAGATGCCTTGCAGCAAGCAATGAACCGGGTAATTGCCCAAAATGATTCTTTTCGTATCAAAATTACTGCACAGGATGGGATTCCATATCAATATGTAGAGCCGTTTACGGCGGAAAGTATAGAAACAATCCAAGTTACCCCGGAAGAAGCAATTGTATGGTTAAAGCGTCATAATCCACAGCCGTTCTCATTGTTGGATTCGCAGCTGTACCGATTTGCTATCTTGCAGCTCGGAGCAGAAGAAACATGGTTTAATTTTAAAATGCATCATATTATTTCAGACGGCGTGTCCATGAATCAGGCCATTAATGAAATCACCGGACATTATATGGATATTGTGCATGGTACAGGTCGAGATGCACCGACCAAAGGCAATCCCTATCTGGATTTTATCCAGGTAGAGCAAAGCTATGAGCAATCAGACCGTTACCAAAAGGACAAAACGTATTGGACGGAAAAGTTTGCCGATTTGCCTGAGACTACAGGGTTGAAATCATATAACCCGCTGACACTGAGCACAGCTGCACGCCGGGAGAGCTTTATACTGGAACATGAGTTGTATCGTGGTGTTACGGCTTTTTGTGAGGAACATAAAATTAGTATTTTCACGTTCTTCCTGGCGGCTCTGTATATTTATTTGCATAAAGTGACGGGAGAGCAGGATTTAACCGTGGGGACACTCTATGCCAACCGTACGTCTAAGAAGGAAAAGGATACTATCGGTATGTTCGTCAGCACCGTGGCTACGCGTCTGTTGGTCGAACCAGAATCCGAACTGCTGACCTTCCTGCAAGGTGTAGGGAAGGAGCAGGCGTCCATTTTGCGGCATCAGCGTTACCCGTACAACAAAATTATTCAGGATTTGCGTGAACAGCAAAACAGTCTGGACATTCAGCGTCTGTTTGGTGCTTCCATTCAGTACCGTACATTGAGTTTCTCCCGTTTTGATGAAGCGATACAGCAGGTAGATAACGATTTCTGCGGAGATACGGTGAACGACTTCGATATTCACATGGTTGAAATGCTGGATGATGATAGACTCGTGCTGTACCTGGATTATCGTACCGAGCTGTTTAGTGAACAGGAAATTGCTCGAATTATTCGACAATTTTTGAGTGTGGCGGAGCATATGGTGCAGGGCCCACACAAGCGGATACAGGAATTGTCGCTGATCAGTGAGGAAGAACGAGCGCAAATCGTCGACGTATTCAATGCTACAGCGGTGGAGTATCCACACGAAGCAGGCATTCATGAGTTGTTTGAGGAACAGGCTGAACGTACACCGAATCAGACAGCAGTTGTGTTCGGAAATGTCCGTTTAACTTATGGCGAACTGAATGTAAGAGCAAATCGACTGGCTCACACGTTGCGCAGACACGGTGTTACCGCCGAGCAAACGGTAGGTATCGTTGCTGAGCGTTCCACGGATATGATCGTCGGCATGTTGGCGATTCTCAAAGCGGGCGGCGCATATGTACCGATTGACCCTGATTATCCGACTGAACGTGTACGTTACCTGTTGGAAGATTCGGGGGCGAAGTTGCTGCTGGTGCAGCGTGCAGAACAGCAACCAGAGGAATACACCGGAATTGTGCTGGATCTGAGCGATGCTAAGGTGTGCGGGGCAGAGAATGACCAAGGCTTGAATACCGTACATGGGGAGCAAAACGAGGCTTATCATGCGGATTATACCGATTATACAAATCTGGAAAATGAGATTTTGAATAAATCATCCTCGTCTGTCGTAGACAGCACTGGTGGAGAACAAGAACGTAAATTTGGAAACCGACTAGCTTATTTGATGTACACTTCGGGCACGACGGGACAGCCCAAAGGGGTTATGGTAGAACATCGCAATGTCGTGCGTTTGGTGAAACATACTAACTATGCGCAATTAGATGCTGATACACGCCTTTTGCAAACCGGCGCCGTTGTCTTTGACGCGTCCACCTTCGAAATTTGGGGTGCGCTATTGAATGGTGGACAGCTCGTGCTGGTAAGTCAGGATGTCATTTTGGACGCTCCAAAGCTCAAGGAAGCCGTGCGCAACCATGGTATCACGACAATGTGGCTGACTGCCCCGCTCTTTAACCAGCTATCTCAGCAGGACTTGGAGCTGTTCGAGGGGGTACAAGAACTGCTGGTCGGTGGTGATGTGCTGTCCGTACCGCATATTAACCGGGTACTGGAGGCTCATCCGTCCCTGCGGATTATTAACGGTTATGGCCCGACAGAAAATACAACTTTTTCTACAACTCATACGATTGCCAGCGTGCAATTGAAAGCGGTGCCGATTGGGCGTCCGATCCACAACTCCACAGCGTATGTCGTAGACCGTTCCATGCAGCTTCAGCCTGTCGGGGCATGGGGTGAACTGATCGTCGGCGGCGACGGGGTGGCACGTGGCTACCGGAACCGTCCGGATTTAACGGCTGAAAAGTTTATAGACAGCCCGTTTCGCAGCGGAGAGCGCTGCTACCGCACAGGCGATTTGGTGCGCTGGAATGAAGACGGGACGTTGGAATACAAAGGACGGATCGACGCACAGGTGAAAATTCGGGGCTACCGGATTGAGTTGGGCGAGGTGGAAGCACAGCTGTTGAAGCTGGAAGCAGTGCAAGAGGCCGTCGTCATTGCACGTGAGGATGAGCAGGTACAAAAACAGCTTTGCGCATATGTGGTCACCCTTGCGGATATCACGGCAAGTGAGCTTCGAAGCGCCTTGAGCCAGGAATTGCCGGGTTACATGGTGCCGTCGTATTTTGTACAAATGGAACAATTGCCGTTGACACCAAATGGCAAAGTGGATCGTCGGGCATTGCCGCAACCAGAAGGAAGCGTGGATTCCGGTGAGGATTACGTAGCGGCACGTAATGAGGTAGAACGGACGTTAGTGTCCGTGTGGCAATCTGTACTTGGTATCGAGCATATTGGTGTACTGGATAACTTTTTCCATCTGGGGGGCGACTCGATTAAGGCCATCCAGGTGTCTTCAAGACTGCTGCAAAATGGTTACAAGCTGGAAATGAGGGAGCTGTTCCAGTATCCGACGATTGCTGAGCTGAATGGACGAGTGCAGCGGGTGAGCCGTGTTTCCGATCAAGGAGAAGTCAGTGGCAACGTGACATTGACACCGATTCAACACTGGTTCATTGAACAGCAGCCATCCAATCCTGAACACTATAACCAGGCTCTGATGCTGCATCGTGAGGATCGACTGGACGAAACGGCGCTTCGTCAGGCACTGCAACGCATTGTTGAGCATCATGACGCTTTGCGCATCGTATTCCGCCAAAATGCGGACGGTGGGTATGAAGCATGGAACCGTGGCGTGCAAGAAGGAGAACTGTACAGCCTTGAAGTGGTTGATTTTACAAATGAGTCTGACTTTGCTCATTTGCTGGAGAACAAAGCCAACGAAATTCAAAGCAGTATCCGTCTAGATGAAGGCCCTTTGGTGAAGCTGGGTCTGTTCCGTTGCACCGATGGAGACCATTTGTTGGTAGCAATCCACCATTTGGTGGTCGACGGTGTGTCTTGGCGTATTTTGCTGGAGGATTTGGCAACAGGCTATGAACAGGCTTTACGGGGCGAGTCTGTCTGTTTGCCGAATAAAACGGATTCCTTCCGCCTTTGGGCTGATCAGCTGTCAGCTTATGCGACCAGCGCAGCATTAGAAAAGGAGCGTGCATACTGGCAGCAGCTGGAGGAAGTAGCGAAGAGTCAGGCATCCTTGCCTAAAGATTACACTCGTAAATCTCAGGCCAAGCCACAGCTTCGCGATGATCGGACGCTGACCGTAGCGTGGACGGCAGAAGAAACGGAACAATTCTTGAAACAAGCTCATCGTGCCTACAATACGGAAGCAAACGACCTGCTGCTGACAGCTCTGGGCACGGCAATTCAGGAGTGGGCAGGTATTCGTCAGGTGCTTGTAAATCTGGAGGGACATGGACGGGAAGCGATTTTGCCGGATGTAGATATTACGCGTACGGTCGGTTGGTTTACCAGCCAATTCCCGGTTGTACTCGATATGGATGAGGACCGGAATGTGGGACGGCGTGTCAAGAACGTCAAGGAAGGACTTCGCCGTCTGCCGCATAAAGGGATTGGGTACGGAATTTTGAGATATCTTGCTGGCGGGGAAGGAAATGCGGCTTTTGTTGCCGAGCCGGAAATCAGCTTTAACTATCTTGGCCAATTCGATCAGGATTTAAAGCAGAATGCATTCCGCATGTCTCCTTATTCCGTCGGAGCTTCCATAAGTGACACGTTGACCAAGCGGTATGCTCTGGATATTAACAGCATGATCACGGACGGTGCCCTGGAACTGACAATCAGCTACAGCAACAAAATGTTTATGAAAAAATCGATTAAAAAGCTGGCGGATTTGCTGCAGGAGAGCTTGCGTGAGGTCTTGGCTCACTGTGTGGCCAAAGAGCTGCCGGAGCTGACGCCAAGCGACTTGTCCTTCCAAGGACTGACGGCCGGAGAGCTGGATCATATTGTAGAGCAGACGGCTGCTGTCGGAGAACTGGAAAACATTTATTCGTTAACGCCGATGCAAAAAGGCATCCTGTTCCACGGCTTAATGGAGCCGCAATCTGGGGCGTACTTTGAGCAGGCGACATTTGATCTGCAAGGCCGCTTTCAAGTAGAGGCTTTTGCCGAGAGCCTCAATCAGCTGGTAGATCGCCATCAAATATTCAGAACGAATTTTTATAGCGGCTGGAATGAGCAACCTTTACAGGTAGTGTACCGCCACAAACCTGTCGGGTTCCGTTTTGAAGATATACGCTTGATGGGACAAGAAAAGCAGGACGCGTACATTGCTGATTTTGCTGAGCGCGACAAAGCCGAAGGCTTTAATTTTAGCTCCGGCGAGCTGATGCGGGTGTCTGTTTTGCGTACAGGCGAGGAGTCGTACCGTTTTGTGTGGAGCTTCCATCATATTTTGATGGATGGTTGGTGCTTGTTCCTGGTTGTCGGGGAAGCCTTCAACACGTATTTTGCCATCCTCGAAGACCGCAAACCGGAGTTAGCCTCAGTAACGCCTTACAGCAAATATATTGAATGGCTGGATCGGCAGGACAATTCAGAGGCTGAGCGGTTCTGGAGTGATTATTTTGCTGGTTTTGAGCAGCAGACGGTATTGCCGCAGGCAAAACAGCTGGACGGTCACGCTAAAGAATATGAAGCGGACAAGCTTTCGTTTACACTGGGCGGCGAAATGACGGAACGGATGAACAAGCTGGTTAAGCAGAAGCAAGTGACGGTCAACACACTCCTGCAAGCAGCGTGGGGCGTTGTGCTGCAACGGTATAACAACAGTCGGGATGTTGTATTTGGCAGTGTCGTATCCGGCAGATCAGCGGATATTCCGGGCATCGATAAAATGATTGGTTTGTTCATTAATACGGTTCCTGTACGGATTCACAGTGAAAAAGATATTACGTTTGCAGCGTTAATGAAGCAGATACAGGAGCAGGCTCTGGCTTCTCGTGCTTATGAAACCTATCCGTTGTATGAAATTCAGGCCCTGACTGAGCAGAAACAGGACCTGGTGAACCATATTATGGTGTTTGAAAACTACCCAGTGGAACAGCGCATGGAACAAATGGGTAGCCGTGGTAAGAATGGTTTTACGATTGCAAATGCTTCCGTGTCGGAGCAAACAAACTATGATTTCAATATTACGGTTGTACCGGGTGATGAAATTCATATTCATTTGGAATTCAACGCGCGAGTATTGGAACGTGCAGCAGTAGAGCAAATCCGCGAGCATTTGCTGCATATGATTGAAGAAGCGATTAACAGACCAGATGCGCTGGTAGATGAGTTGGAGCTAGTGACTGCTTCGGAAAAAGCGAAAATCATCGACGGTTTTGGATCAGTAGGCGTAGCTGCATGGAGTGATGAAAAGGAATCTGAATTGTTGTTCCACGCCTATGTGGAAGAACAAGCGCAGCTTGTGCCGGATCACGTGGCAGTGGTATACGATGAGCGGCAGCTTACGTATCGCGAGCTGAACGAGCGTGGGAACCAGCTTGCCCGTAGATTGCGAAAGGAAGGCATTGGACGCGAGTCGATTGTGGGTATTTTGAGCGAGCGCTCGGTGGATATGCTGGTCGGCGTACTAGCGGTATGGAAAGCCGGAGGCGCATATGTGCCGCTGGATGCGGATTATCCTTCAGAACGTATCCGCTTTATGCTCGAGGACAGCGGTGCGACAGTGCTGCTGACGCAAATCGGCTTGCAGGAGCGTGCACAGGGTTGGCTGGGGGAAAACCGACAGGTCTTGGTCGGAGGGCAGACTGAGGGCGAACTGGAAACAGCGGCTAGTGCTGAAACGATGGAAAGAGACAGCCTTAATGAAGGCTTAAGCTTGAAATCAGATTCAGGGCCTGACAGCGAAGCAGCATCCGAACCGACAACAGGGCTACGTCTGCATACCGTGCTGGCGCTGGACGATGAGTCACTGTACACCGGGGATGCCACGGATGTTGACCCTATCAATGAACTGCACGATCTAGCGTATGTGATCTATACGTCGGGGACAACGGGACGTCCGAAGGGCGTCATGATTGAACATCGCAGCTTGGTCAATACGGCTGCGGCGTATCGCCGGGATTACCGTCTGAACCAGTTCCCAGTACGACTGCTGCAACTCGCTAGCTTCTCCTTCGACGTGTTCGTCGGCGATATCGCGCGGACGCTTTATAACGGTGGAACGATGGTCATCTGCCCGAAAGATGATCGCATTGACCCAAGCCGTCTGTACGGCTGGATTCGTGATTATCAAATTACCGTGTTCGAATCCACTCCGGCCTTGATTATACCGTTTATGCAGCATGTGTATGAACAGGGCCTTGACATGAGCAGTCTGGAACTGCTGATTACCAGCTCGGATAGCTGTAGTGTGACGGATTACCGGGTGCTGCAAGAACGATTTGGCTCGGATGTTCGAATTATGAACAGCTATGGCGTCACGGAAGCGGCGGTCGACTCCAGCTTCTACGACGAAGAACTGTCGAAGCTGCCGGACAGCGGCAATGTACCGATTGGGCAGGCGTGGCTGAACGCACGCTTCTACATCTTGGATAGCCAGCTGAATCCGGTGCCGATCGGCGTACTGGGTGAACTGTGCATTGGCGGTGCTGGCGTGGCACGAGGCTACCTGAACCGTGCAGACCTGACAGCCGAGAAATTCGTAGCGAACCCGTACGTACCGGGTGAACGACTGTATCGCACAGGGGACTTGGCGCGGTGGATGCCGGACGGCAATGTGGACTTTATCGGCCGGATGGACTACCAGGTCAAAATCCGGGGATACCGGATTGAGCTGGGCGAGATTGAAACGGCAATCCAGCGGGTACCGGGTGTGCGTCAAGCGGTAGTCATCGACCGGACGGACGAGCGAGGACATAAGTATTTGTGCGGATACATCACGGGAGAAGCCGAGCTGCAGATTGAGGAGGTACAGGCCGAGCTGGAAGCCGGGCTGCCAGCGCATATGGTGCCTGCGCGTCTGATGCGGCTGGAGGCGATCCCGCTGACCAGCAACGGCAAAATCGACCGCAAGGCCTTGCCAGAACCAGAAGGCAGTATCCATACCGGAGCAGCCTATGTGGCACCGCGTACTACGGTGGAACAGGTATTAGCTTCGGTATGGGCCGGAGTACTGGGCGTGGAAGCCGTAGGCACGCAGGATAACTTCTTTGAGCTGGGCGGGGATTCGATCAAGGCCTTGCAAGTATCCTCCCGCTTGCTGCAAGCAGGTTATCGATTGAACATGAAAGACCTCTTCAGTTATCCGACGGTAGCGGCACTCAGTCCGTTGCTTCTTACAGATGGCAAGATGGCCAGTCAGGAAGAGGTCGTAGGCCAGGTGGAACTGACACCTATTCAGCGGTGGTTCTTCGAGCAGCAGCCTGCTGATCTGCACCACAGCAATCAGGCGATGATGCTGTATCGAGCTGGGCGCTTTGACGTCGACGCGCTTTGCCGTACGATGGACCGTATGGTCCAGCATCATGACGCACTGCGCACGGTATTCCGTGAGACGGAGCAGGGCTATGTTGCTTGGAACCGCAATGTAGAGGAAGGCGAGCTATACACGCTGGACATTGTAGATTTCAGCGGAGTGGAAGACGAATCCACCGCTGTTGAAGCTAAGGCGAGTGAAATTCAAGCTGGCATTCATTTGAGCAAGGGTCCGCTGGTGAAGCTCGGTCTGTTCCAGTGCGCGGAGGGCGACCATTTATTAATCGTCATTCATCATTTAATTGTGGACGGTGTATCATGGCGTATTTTGCTGGAGGATTTGGCATCCGGTTATGAGCAGGCTGTTGCAGGTCAAACAGGCACAGCTATTCGACTGCCGCATAAAACAGATTCCTTCCAGCTATGGGCCAACCAGCTGTCAACCTATGCCAATCAGGCGACGATGGAGCGGGAGTTTATCTACTGGCAGCATATCGAACAAGCAGAAGCCAGCCTCGCGAAGCCTTTGCCGAAGGATTTTGCGAATGACAATGCACGGCTCGGAGACAGTGAGGTCGTTACGGTCCGCTGGACGAAGCAGGAAACCGAGCAGCTGCTCAAACAAGCTCATCGCGCATACAACACGGAAATGAATGACCTGTTGCTGGCTGCGCTCGGAAAAGCGGTATATGACTGGTCTGGTTCCGAGCGGATCTTGGTCAACCTGGAGGGCCATGGACGGGAAGCCATTGTACCGGATGTGGATATTACGCGCACGGTCGGCTGGTTTACGAGCCAGTTTCCGGTTGTACTGGATGGAAGTTTGGGACAGGGCGGAAATACCGCTCGTTTGATCAAACGGATCAAGGAAGGGCTGCGTCATATTCCGCAAAAAGGCATCGGCTATGGCATTTTACGCTACCTGTCCGATATGAATGTGCTGGGGAAAGCAGGCGCACAGTTACAGGCTCAGCCTGAGATCAGTTTTAACTACCTGGGCCAATTCGATCAGGATTATAAAGGCAATGATCTACAGCCTTCCACCTATTCTATTGGTGTGCCTGTTAGCACGAACGCGACTATGGATTTTGCACTGGATATCAACGGATTAATCGAGGATGGCGAGTTGATGTTCACGATCCGCTACGGCACAACGCAGTTCCGTCATGAAACGATTGAACGGCTGGGAGAGCTGCTAGCATCTGGCTTGAGTGAAGTCATTCATCATTGCGTCACCCAAGAGAGAACGGTGTTGACCCCAAGTGATGTCTTGTTAAAACATGTAACGCTGGACGAGCTGGAGCAATTGGTGGAAGATACGCGAGATCTGGGCGAGCTGGAAAATGTGTATGCTTTGACGCCGATGCAAAAGGGCATGCTCTTCTTCAGTCTAATGGATGAGAGTTCGGCGGCTTATTTTGAACAGGCCACCTTTGAATTGAACGGACGGTTTGATGTGGTTACTTTCGGCAAGAGCTTGGATCTGCTCGTACAACGTCATGAGGCCCTGCGGACGAACTTTATCAGTTCATGGAAAGATGAGCCTGTACAGGTCGTTTTCCGCAACCGCAGCGGGCAATTATATTATGAAGACTTGCGCGGGCTAGAAAAAGAGGAACGAGATGCTCGTGTTGAAGCTTTTGTCATCGAGGATAAAGCGAAAGGATTCAATCTTGCAGAGGATGCACTCATTCGTGTCTCCATTTTGCAAACCGGGGATGAAACGTACCACTTTATTTGGAGCTTCCATCACATTTTGATGGATGGCTGGTGCTTGTCCTTTATGACACAGGAGGTATTCGGCAGCTATCTGGCACTGCGTGCGGGTCATGAGCCAGCGCTGGAGCCTGTCACGCCGTTCAGTCGATTTATTGAATGGCTGGAACGTCAGGACCGTGAGGCAGCCTTGCAATACTGGCGTGGGTATCTGGCGGACTATGAGCAGCAAATTACGCTTCCGCAGCAAAAAGCACAGCCGAAATCGATGCACACCGGGGAATATGTCGCTGAAGATCTGGATTGCGAATTCCAGCCAGAGTTGGTTGCCCAGATCGAACGGGTGGCAAAACAAAATCAGGTCACGATCAATACGCTGATTCAAACCGTATGGGGCGTTCTGTTGCAGAAATATAACAACAGTACGGATATCGTGTTCGGCAGCGTTGTGTCCGGTCGTCCCGGCGATATTCCAGGCGTGGAGCACATGATCGGGCTATTTATCAATACAATTCCAGTGCGTGTGCAGTCTGAACCAGGTGAAAGTTTTGTCGAGCTGATGAGACGAACACAGCGGCAGGCGCTGGCTTCCAATGCCTACGATGCGTTCCCGCTATATGAAATACAAGCACTGACCGAACAGAAGCAGGATTTAATCAATCATATTATGATATTTGAGAATTATCCGGTGGAGCAGCAGGTAGAGCAGTTGGGCAGTGATGGACAGGATAAATTTACGATTTCGAACGTGGTGTCTACAGAGGAAACCAACTACGATCTGAACGTCGTCGTGATGCCGGGAGAAGGCATCAAGATTCGTTTTATGTATAACACGCTCAGCTTTGATCAAGCAGGCATTGAGCGTTTGTATGGACATTTTGCACGTTTGCTGGAGCAAATTTCGCTCAACCCGCATGTTTGGGTGGAAGAGCTGGAACTACTCACAACAGCCGAAAAACAACAGATTACGGCGGCCTTTAATGACACCGCTTGTGCATTTCCGTCCCATCAGACGATCCATCAGCTGTTCGAGGAGCAGGTGGAGTGTACGCCAGATCAGGTGGCATTGGTGTTTGGACATCAGCGTCTGACGTATCAGGAGCTGAATGAACGGGCGAATTCATTGGCACGAATGCTTCGAGCCCAGGGAGTAGGACCTGACAAACTGGTCGGTCTGATGGTACAGCGCTCCGTGGAAATGATCGTAGGTCTGCTGGCTGTGCTAAAAGCAGGCGGTGCTTATGTGCCGATCGATCCCGAATTTCCGTCCTCTCGTATTCAATACATGCTGGAAGACAGCGAGGCCACAGTGCTTCTGACCCGTCGTGATTTGGCAGAAGAGCATCATTGCCATGCCAATGCCCTGTTTCTTGAGGATGCAGCATTGTATCAGGGAGAGCGCGGCAACCTGGAGACGATTGCCCGGCCAGAGCATTTGGCTTACGTCATCTATACCTCGGGTTCGACTGGAAATCCGAAAGGAGTTATGCTCCAGCATCGCTCGGTCCTCAACTTTATTACCGGGATGCGCGAAGTCATTGACTTTGAAGCGAGCCAAACCATGTTGTCACTGACGACCATTTCATTTGATATTTTCGTCTTGGAGACCCTCCTACCCCTGTTGGGCGGAATGACGGTGGTGCTTGGCGACAGCCAGCATCAGGTCAATCCTCAGGCGCTGGGTGAATTGATTACTCAACATTCGATTGAGATGTTGCAAATGACACCATCTCGGTTGCAGATGCTGCTGGGTCATGAAGCAGGTTCGCGCTCGCTGCAAGGCGTGAAGGCGATGATGGTTGGGGGCGAAGCCCTTCCGTCCAAGCTGCTCGCAGCACTGCAAGAAATAAACGGTCCCCGCATTTATAACATGTACGGACCTACAGAAACGACGGTGTGGTCGGCCGTACAGGAACTGACCCATGCTCAAGAGATTAATATCGGACGTCCTATCGCGAATACCCAAATCTATATCATGAATGCGAATGGGGAATTGCAGCCCGTCGGTGTACCGGGTGAGTTATGTATTGCAGGGGAAGGATTGGCCCGTGGGTATTGGAAACGTGAAGAACTGACGGCCGAGAAATTTGTGATTAATCCGTTTGCTGGTGGCAAGGCAGGCCATGAGCGGATGTATCGTACAGGCGATTTGGCGAGATGGATGCCAGACGGCAACATTGAATATTTGGGGCGGATGGACCATCAGGTGAAAATCCGGGGCTACCGAATCGAACTGGGCGAGATCGAATCGCAGCTGTTGCAGGTGGAGTCGGTACAAGAAGCGGTCATCATGGCCCGTACGGACGAAACGGGTCAAACACAGCTCGTGGCGTACTATGTGGCGAGTCAAGAACTGGGAGCCGGTGAGCTGAGACAGGAGCTGGGACAAGAACTGCCAAGCTATATGATGCCGTCGTATTTCATTCAGTTGGAGCAGATGCCGCTGACACCGAACGGTAAAATCGACCGCAAGTCCCTGCCAGCACCGGAAGGCAGTCTGCACAGCGGAGCAGATTATGTAGCGCCGCGCACTGCACCGGAACGAGCACTTGTAGCGGTCTGGCAGTCCGTCCTGGGCGTGCCAACCGTCGGTATGTTGGACAATTTCTTTGATCTGGGTGGCGATTCGATCAAGGCGATTCAAATCGTATCGCGTGCGTTCCAGGCCGGCTACAAGCTGGACATGAAAGATTTGTTCCGCTATCCCATCGTCACAACCCTGGCGCCGCATATGCACGAGGTCAGTCGTATGGCAGATCAGGGAGAAGTAAGCGGAGAAACGGCGTTGCTTCCGATCCAGCATGGGTTCTTTGCGCAGCAGCAAGTGGATGTGCATCACTTTAATCAGGCGGTGATGCTGCACCGGGAGCAGGGCTTTGACGAAGTTGCTTTGCGTCAGGCGCTTGGCAAACTAACAGAGCATCATGATGCTCTGCGGATGGTGTTCAGCAAGACCGAGCAAGGCTATCAAGCATGGAATCGCGGAATACAGGAAGGCGAGCTGTATCACCTGGACGTGCTGGACTTTACGAATTTGACGGATGAAACCCTGCTCAGCGCGGCAATGGAGGCGAAAGCCAGTGAAATTCAAAGCAGTATTCAACTGCATGAAGGGCCGCTGTTAAAGGCTGGCTTGTTCCACTGTGCAGATGGGGATCATCTCCTAATGGCGATTCATCATTTGGTCGTGGACGGGGTATCCTGGCGTATTTTGTTTGAGGATTTGGCTGTAGCCTATGAACAGGCAATCCGTAAAGAGGCACTCCAATTACCGGACAAAACGGATTCCTTCCGTTCCTGGTCACAAAAACTTTCCGAGTATGCGAATAGCGCAGCTATGGACAGTGAATACGCCTACTGGAAACAATGGAACGCATCCGCTTTGTCTGACCAAGTACGTTTGCCTGAGGATCAAGCGCAGGCTAAACCGTTTACCTTGGCTGATACGGATACAGTGGTCGTCCAGCTTACGGAAGAAGAGACAGAAAAACTATTGAAGCAAGCGCACCGCGCGTATAACACGGAAGTGAACGATCTGCTTCTGACGGCTTTGGGCATGATGCTGTACACATGGACCGGCCATGAACGCAGCCTGATTCATTTAGAGGGACACGGACGGGAGGACATTTTGCCGGATACGGACATTTCTCGTACGGTAGGCTGGTTTACGAGTCCATATCCGGTATGGCTGGACATCGGTCGTGATCACGCTTTGTCGGAACGCATCAAACAGGTCAAAGAGAGCCTGCGTCGTATCCCGAATAAGGGAATGGGCTACGGAATCTGGAGATATTGGGGTGAATCCGGCCAAGCCATTAGTCAGCAAGCAGATGTACTGAATCTTGGTCAGCATCAAGCTTTTGCCGAGCCGCAAGTGAGCTTTAACTATCTCGGACAGTTGGATCAAGACTTGCCAAACAGCGATATTCGGATGTCTCCTTATTCGATGGGATCGGTCGTGAGTGGCCGGACGAAGTTGAAATATGCGCTGGATGTGAGTGGAATCGTCACCAATGGCATCTTGGAACTCGACATTCGGTATAACGGCAAGGCCTTCCGTAAGGACACAGTCCACATGCTAGCCAACCTGCTGAAATCCAATCTGCTTGAAGTGATCGAGCATTGTGTGACACGGGAGCAGGCCGAATTGACTCCAAGTGATGTACTGTTTAAAGGTCTGACCCTGGAGCAATTCGATACGATTAAGGAACAGACCCAGACGGTTGGGGAATTGGAGAATGTATACCCACTGACTCCAATGCAAAAGGGGATGCTGTTCCACAGTCTGATGAATGCAGAAACAGGTGTGTATTTTGAGCAGGCAACCTTTGATCTTGAGGGCCACTTTGCGCCATCTATATTCGAGGAAAGCTTAAAGCTGCTGGTTAGCCGGCATGCGATATTACGGACGAATTTCTACAGCGGCTGGCATGGTCAACCCTTGCAAATTGTCTACCGTCATAAAGATCCGAGCTTCCGTTATGAGGATGTCAGAGGGCGTGAACAGGCTGTAGCTGAATTTGTGTCTCAGGACAAAGCTCGTGGCTTTGATTTAGGCAAGGATGCACTTATGCGCGTAGCTGTTTTCCGCACGGGTGATCGCTCATACCGTTTTGTATGGAGCTTCCATCATATCGTGATGGACGGCTGGTGCCTGTCCCTGATGACGGACGAAGTGTTTGGTGCATATGCTGCCTTGCTGGAGAACAAGCAGCCAGAGCTCGCACCTGTCAAGCCGTATAGTGACTATATCGAATGGTTGGAACACCAAGATGCACAGGAAGCGACCCGTTATTGGAGTGACTATTTGGCAGGCTTTGAGCAGCAAACCTTGTTGCCTGGTGAGAATACGCAAGTTTCTGTAACAGAACGGGATGACGACACAAACAGAAGCGGTCAAAGTTCAAATTCCGGCTATGTTTTGGAAAAGTTGCCATTTATGCTAGGTAAAGAGCGGAGTGCCGCATTAAACCAAATGGCCAAGCAACAACATGTCACGATTAACACATTGCTGCAAAGCGTTTGGGGCGTTATTTTACAGAAATATAATAATCATCAGGATGTCGTGTTTGGTAGTGTGGTATCGGGTCGTCCGGCAGAAATTCCAGGTGTGGAGAGCATGATCGGTTTGTTTATCAACACGATTCCGATACGCATATGCAGTGCACCGGATGCTACATTTGCTGACATATTGCAGCGTACGCAGGAACAGGCGCTGGCCTCCAGTGTCTATGACACGTTCCCGCTCTACGACATTCAGGCACAGACTGAACAAAAACAAGACCTGATCAATCACATCATGGTCTTTGAAAACTACCCGATTGGGCAGCAGATGAAGCAGATGGGCGGTTCCGGCGAAGCAGACGCACACACAGTTTTCTCCATTGCTAATGTGGAACTTACAGAGCAAACCAACTACGATTTTAACCTGATTGTCGTGCCTGATGAAGATATCTCTATCCTGCTTGAGTACAATGCTTTGGTGTATAACCGGTCTGCAATAGAGCGTATCCAAGGTCATATCGACCACGTCATCGGACAAATCGTAGACAACCCGGATATCCGTGTGAATGAGCTGGCATTGGTAACAGCGGAAGAGCAGACACAGATCGTTCAGGTCTGGGGCGATACGGCAGCAGCCTATCCGCAGGATCAAACGCTAAGCAGTCTGTTTGAGCAGCAGGCAGCGAATACACCGGAGCAAGTGGCGGTGTTGTGCGGAGCGGAGTTGTTGACCTACGCGGAGCTGAACGAGCGAGCCAACCGTCTCGCACGCACCTTGCGTGCGCAAGGGGTTGAACCGGATCAGCCTGTAGGCATACTGGTTCACCGTTCCCTAGACATGATCGTAGGCATCTATGCGATCCTGAAGGCCGGCGGAGCTTATGTGCCGATCGATCCAGAATATCCGGCTGATCGCATCCGCTTTATGCTGGAGGACTCGGGCGCGAAGTTGGTGCTGACGCAATCGCATTTGGCGGAGCAAGCATTGCTGAGTTTCGACGGTCAGGTGCTGGTGCTGGATCGCGAGGACATTTACCACGAAGATGGCTCAAATCTGGAGCTACTGGCGGGGCCGCACCATGTAGCCTATGTCATTTATACCTCTGGCTCCACGGGAAAACCGAAAGGCGTGATGGTGGAGCATCATTCTGTGCTGAACCGGATTTTGTGGATGCATGATCGGTACGGTTTGAGTGCGGAAGATACGATCCTGCAAAAGACCGCCTTCACGTTCGACGTATCGGTGTGGGAGCTGTTCTGGTGGTCGCTGGTCGGCTCGAAGGTAAGCTTGCTGTCCGTGGGCGGGGAAAAGAACCCGGAAGACATCGTCGACGCGATTGCCCACGATGGCGTGAGCACGATGCACTTTGTACCGGCCATGGTGCATGCGTTCCTGGAGTATGTGGAGCAGCAGCCACGGGAAGTGATGCAAGCGAAGCTGGGCACGCTGCATCATGTCTTTGCCAGCGGTGAAGCCTTGCCGCCACAGCATGTGGCCCGCTTCCAGCGGCTCGTGTCGAGCTTGGCCGGAGCGAAGCTGGTCAACCTGTATGGACCAACGGAAGCGACGGTGGACGTATCGTACTTCGATTGCGAGCCGTCAGAGGAATATGCAGTGATTCCCATCGGGAAACCGATTCAAAATATCCGTCTGTACATCGTGAAGGAAGGCACGGAGCAATTGCAGCCGATCGGGGTTGCAGGGGAGCTGTGCATCGGTGGTGTCGGCGTAGCCCGCGGTTACCTGAACCGTCCGGAGCTAACGGCAGAGAAATTCGTTGCCGATCCGTTTGCAGGCGGGGAAGCAGGCTATGAACGGATGTACCGCACGGGCGATTTAGCTAGATGGATGCCGGACGGGAACATTGAATATCTGGGCCGGATCGATCATCAGGTGAAAATCCGGGGCTACCGGATTGAACTGGGTGAAGTGGAATCGCAACTGCTGCAAGTGGAATCGGTACGAGAAGCGGTGGTCATGGCTCGTACGGATGAAACGGGCCAAAAACAAATGGTGGCGTATTATGTCGCGGGACAAGAAATCCGTGCCAGCGAGCTGAGAAGTGAGCTGGGCCGAGAGCTGCCAAGCTACATGGTCCCATCGTACTTTGTACAGCTGGAGCAAATGCCACTGAGTCCCAACGGCAAAATCGACCGCAAGGCCTTGCCGGCACCGGAAGGCGGCCTGCAAACTGGAGCCGATTATGCAGAGCCGCGTACGGCGCAAGAACGCGCTTTGGTAGCAGTTTGGCAGTCCGTACTGGGACTACAGACGGTCGGTATTTTGGACAATTTCTTTGATCTGGGCGGCGATTCCATCAAAGCCATCCAAATCGCATCTCGTACGTTCCAGACTGGTTATAAGCTGGACATGAAGGATTTGTTCCAGTATCCAACGGTTGCAGCCCTGGCACCGCATATGCATGAGGTTCGTCGTTTAGCAGATCAAGAAGAAGTGAGCGGGGAAACCGCGCTGCTTCCAATCCAGCATTGGTTCTTTGCCCAGGAGCGCGAGCGTCCGCAGCACTTTAATCAAGCGGTCATGCTCTATCGCGCGGAGGGCTTTGAGGAGACGGCAATTCGTCAAGTCATGGATCACCTTGTGAAGCATCATGATGCGCTTCGTACGGTTTTCCATCAGGTTCTCGCAGGTTATACGGCTTGGACACGCCCTGTAGAGGAAGGCACGCTGTATACGCTGGAAACGGTGGACTACCGTAAACAGGAAACCTATGCGGAAGCGCTGGAAGCGAAGGCAACGGAAATCCAAAGCGGCATGGACCTGTCCGCAGGACCGTTGGTGAAGCTGGGATGGTTCCGTACCACTGAGGGCGACCATCTGCTAATCGCCATTCACCATTTGGTGGTGGACGGAGTGTCGTGGCGGATTCTGTTTGAAGATTTCTCGACAGGCTACGAGCAGGCGATCAAGGGTGAGCCTGTACGATTGCCTTATAAAACAGATTCCTTCCAAACGTGGGCACAGGAGTTATCTTCTTACGCCAACCGTCCGGAGGCTGCATCGGATGCGTCGTATTGGAAGCAGGTAGAGCAAGCCAAAGCTGCGATTGCTCCGCTGCCTAAGGATTTTGCCTACGAGGGCTCCTTAAACGCAGACAGCGAAGTGCTGACCGTAGAGTGGACCGAAGCTGAAACGCAGCAGCTGTTAAAGCAGGCCCATCGCGCCTATAACACCGAGGTCAATGATTTGCTGCTGACCGCGCTAGGACTGGCGGTGCACCACTGGACAGGCGCAGGCCATGTGCTGGTGAACCTGGAGGGCCATGGCCGGGAAGCGATCCTGCCAGAGGTGGATATTACGCGTACGATCGGCTGGTTCACGAGCTTGTATCCGGTGCTGCTGGAGACTGGCAAGGAAATGACACTGGCTCAGCGGATTAAAGAAACGAAGGAAGGACTGCGCCAGATACCGCATAAAGGGCTGACCTATGGCACCTGGCGCTACTTGTCCCCTGCGTTTGCATCGGATGAAGCGCATGCGATTGCAGTAGAACCGGAAATCAGCTTTAACTATTTGGGTCAGGTCGATCAGGATGTGAAAAACAGCGGGATCACGTTGTCCTCCTACAGTGCAGGGGAGACAGAGGATGCCGATTCGTCGTTACTGTACACGCTGGATTTAAATGCAATGATCTCAGAAGGCACGCTGCGTTTGACGATCGCTTATAGCCGTAAGCAGTATCGTAAGGAAACGCTGGAACGTGTGGCGAGCCTGCTGCAATCCGCTTTGCAAGAGGTGATTACGCATTGCGCGGCTCAGGAGCAATCGGAGCTGACCCCAAGTGATGTGTCCTTCAAAGGTCTGACGACTGGAGAGCTGGAACAGGCGGCACGTATCGGTGAGCTGGAAAATGTATACGCACTGACACCGATGCAAAAGGGAATGCTCTTTTACAATCTGATGGATTCGCAATCGGGAGCTTATTTTGAACAGGCCTCCTTTAATCTGCGTGGACATTTTAATATTGCTGCATTTGCGGCCAGTCTGGATGTCTTGGTGCAGCGGCATACGGTACTGCGTACGAACTTCTACAGCGGCTGGAAGGATGAACCGCTGCAGGTCGTGTACCGGAATAAGCGCAGTGAATTATATGTTGAGGATTTGCGGGATATGGAGCAAGTGAAGCAAAACGAGTACATCCTCGAATATACGCGCAAAGACAAGCAAAAAGGCTTTGATCTGGCGCAAGATGCTTTGATGCGTGTTGCTGTTTTGCGTACAGGTGAGGATGCGTACCGTTTTGTCTGGAGCTTCCATCATATCGTGATGGACGGCTGGTGCTTGTCGCTGGTGACCAACGAAGTGTTTGCGAGTTATTTTGCGATCCTGGCCCATAAGCAGCCTGAACTGGCGCCTGTAACGCCGTACAGTCAATATATCGAATGGCTGGAACAGCAAGATCGTCAGGCCGCATCAGGTTACTGGAGCAAGGTTCTGGAAGGATATGAGGAGCAGTCCCGCCTGCCACAGGCTAAAATGCAGGGCAAAACAGGATATCAGGCGGATCGTCTGGATTTTGACTTGGGCGCAGAGCTCACAGCTGGTATTCAGCGCATAGCCAAGCGTTATCAGGTCACCGTCAATACGTTGATGCAGACCGTTTGGGGCCTTTTGCTGCAAAAATATAATGGCACAGATGATGTGGTGTTTGGCAGCGTGGTATCTGGACGTCCGGCAGACATTCCGAATGTGGAGCACATCATTGGTCTGTTTATCAATACGATTCCGGTGCGTATCCGCAGTCAAATGGACAGTTTATTCTCCGATGTGATGAAGCAAACCCAGGAGCAATCGATTGCTTCCCATACCTATGATACGTATCCGTTGTATGAAATTCAGGGGTTGTCGGAGCTTAAACAGGATTTGATCAATCATATTCTTATTTTTGAGAACTATCCGGTAGAGGAGCAATTGGAGCAATTAGGTAGCAGCGAGGCGTCCAGCTTCAGTATCACAGGAGCCGAGTCTGTCGAGCAGACCAACTATGACTTTAACCTGGTGGTACTGCCGGGGAACACCATTCATATGAGCTTTGGTTATAATGCCCTTGCCTTTGATCGGGAAAGTGTAGAACAAATTCGAGGTCATCTGGTGCAGTTGCTGGAACAGGTGACAGCGAATCCGGACATCCGTGTACATGAACTGGATATGGTTACCATGCAGGAGCGTGAGCAAATCGTTGAGGTTTGGGGGAATACAGCGGCAGCTTATCCAAGCGAGCAAACGATTTACGGCTTGTTCGAGGCGCAAACTGCGCAGACACCGGAGCAGACAGCCTTGTTCTTTGAAGGAGAGACGCTGACTTATCATGAGCTGAATGCACGCGCCAATCGTCTGGCTCGTACCTTGCGTAGTCAAGGCGTGAAGAAAGATCGTTTGGTAGGTCTGATGACCGAGCGCTCGGTGGACATGATCGTGGGTATCTTCGGGATTTTAAAAGCCGGGGGTGCATATGTCCCCATCGATCCAACCTATCCGGAGGAGCGTATCCGCTACATGCTGGACGACTCGGGTGCGAAGCTGCTGTTGACGCAAAGTCATCTGGTGGACAAAGCAGTTATTGATGGCCAAGTGCTGGTGCTGGATGGAGCACAAACGGTGTACCACGAGGATGGTTCCAATCTGGAGCCGTGGTCCGGCCCGAACGATTTGGCGTATGTGATTTATACGTCGGGGACAACGGGGCAGCCGAAGGGTGTAATGCTGGAGCATCACGGGCTGTGCAATCTGAAAACGTATTTTGATCAGACGCTCAAGATTCGTACGTCGGATCATGCGTTGCTGTTCGCCAGCTATTCGTTTGATGCAGCTTGCTGGGAAATCTTCCAAGCCTTGTTCTGCGGAGCCACGTTATATGTGCCAACGTCAGAAACGATTTTGAACTACGAGCGGTTTGAGCAATATATGGCGGATCACCACATCACGGTGGCCGCTTTACCGCCGACCTATGCGGTGTATCTGGAGCCGCAGCGGATGCCAAACCTGCGTATTCTATTCACTGCGGGTTCAGCATCTTCCACAGGACTGGTATACAAGTGGAAGGATCAGGTGGCGTACTACAATGGCTATGGTCCAACCGAAAACTCGGTCGCGACGTCGATCTGGCCGGTATCCGAGGATGAAAGGGCAGGACAACTGATTTCCATCGGACGTCCTGTGCCGAATCACCAGGTATACATGGTGGATGTGCATGGACATTTGGCTCCGGTAGGCGTAGCAGGTGAACTGTGCGTGTCTGGTCCAGGTCTGGCGCGTGGATATTTGGATCGTCCAGAACTGACGGCGGAGAAATTTGTACCGAATCCGTTTGCGGCTGGCGAAGTCGGCTATGAACGCATGTACCGTACGGGTGACTTGGCGAGATGGATGCCCGACGGCAACATCGAATATTTGGGCCGGATCGACCATCAAGTAAAAATCCGGGGCTACCGGATCGAGTTGGGCGAAGTCGAGGCACAAATATTGAAAGTGGAAGACGTGCAAGAGGTTATCGTCCTGGCCCAAGCGGACGAACAAGGACAAAACCAACTGGTGGCGTACTATGTCGCTGAAAGAGACGTAAGCGCGGGTGAGCTGCGCAGCTTGCTGGGTGAGGAGCTGCCCAACTATATGGTACCTTCGTACTTCATCCAGCTGGAGCAGATGCCGCTGACACCGAACGGCAAAATCGACCGCAAGGCCCTGCCCGCACCGGAGGGTAGCCTGCAAAGCGGAGCGGATTATGTAGAGCCGCGCACAGCGCTGGAGCAGACGTTGGTTTCGATTTGGCAGTCTGTATTAGGAGCGAAGAGCGTCGGGATTTTGGATAATTTCTTTGATCTGGGCGGTGATTCGATCAAAGCGATCCAGGTATCCTCCCGCTTGCTGCAAGCGGGCTACAAGCTGGACATGAAGGATTTGTTCCAATATCCTTCAGTCTCGCTGCTGAGTGGTCATGTACACAAGGTCAGCCGCACAGCCGATCAGGGCGTGGTTTCGGGAAGTGTTAAACTGACGCCGATTCAGCAATGGTTCTTTGGATTATCATCAGCAGAGCCGCATTATTTCAACCAGTCGGTGATGCTGCATCGAGCAGAAGACTTCGATCTAGATGCATTGCATCACACGGTGACCAAGCTGACGGAGCATCATGATGCATTGCGTATGGTCTTCCGTCAGACCGAACAGGGCTATGAAGCGTGGAATCGCGGTTTGGATGAAGGCGAGCTGTACAGTCTGGACGTTGTTGATTTGACAGGCGTCGAAGACGCGGCAGAGGTCGCGATGGCGATTGAAACGAAAGCCAATGCCATCCAAAGCTCCATTCGTCTGGACGAAGGACCGCTGATGAAGCTGGGACTTTTCCGCTGCATGGATGGGGATCATTTACTGATTGCGATCCACCATTTGGTCGTAGACGGGATTTCATGGCGGATTGTGTTCGAGGATTTTGCCTCGGGATATGAACAGGCCGTTCGGGGAGAAGCAATTCGCTTGCCCTATAAAACGGACTCTTTCTCTGCTTGGGCAGAGCAGTTGTCTCAATATGCGAACAGTCCGGCGATCGACAACGAACGCGAATATTGGCAGCGTCTTGCCCAAGTGGAAATTGCATCGCTACCTAAGGATCAAGAAAGAGCGACAGGACAGCATTTTGTGGTCAGAGACAGTGAAACGGTGAGCGTGGCTTGGAGCGAACAGGAAACCCGGCTGCTGCTTCAGGAAGCACATCGTGCATACCACACCGAGGTCAATGATCTGCTGTTAACTGCACTCGGTACTGCATTGTACAACTGGAGCGGTCAGGAGCGTGTGCTAGTCAATCTGGAGGGGCATGGCCGGGAAGCCATTGTTCCAGATATCGACGTCACCCGTACCGTGGGTTGGTTTACGAGTCAATATCCGGTACTGCTAGGTGTGGATGGGAAGGCGGAAGTAGGGCAGCGCATCAAGCGGGTAAAAGAGGACCTGCGTCATGTGCCGCATAAGGGCATTGGCTACGGTATTCTGAAATATTTGTCTCAGTATGATGCTGATTCTTTCTTAACCTTGCAGCCTGAGATCAGCTTTAACTATTTGGGACAATTTGATCAGGACTTGGAAAATGGTGAGATCACGCTGTCTTCACATCTAGGTGGAGAGCCGATGAGTGATCATACCGTACTGGAGCAGCCGCTGAATGTGAACGGCATGATTACAGCAGGTGTGCTGACACTGGAGATTCGCTATGACAGTAAGGTATATCATCAGCAAAATGTAGAAAATTTTGCACAGATGCTACGGGAAAGCTTGCAGGAAGTGATCGCTCATTGTACCTCCCAAGAGCGGAGTGAGCTAACCCCAAGCGATGTCTTGTTCAAAGGCTTGTCGTTAGAACAGCTGGAACAATTGACGGAGCAAACAGCTTCTCTGGGCGAGCTGGAAAATGTGTATGCTCTCTCACCAATGCAGAAGGGGATGCTGTTCCATAGTCTGATGGAGCCGGACTCAGGCGCATACTTCCAGCAAGCGTCGTTTGATCAAAAAGGCAGCTTTGATGTTGCTATTTTCCGCAAGAGTCTGGATGTACTGATACAGCGTCATGAAGCGCTACGGACGAATTTCCATCGATTTGAGACAGGGAACGGTCAGGAGCCATTGCAAATCGTGTTCCGTCACAAGGATAGCGACCTTTCCTTCAAGGATATTCGCGAAATGCCGAAAGCGGAGCAACAGGCGTATATCCAGGCGTTTAAGCAGGAGGACCAAGCTAGAGGTTTTAATCTCGCTACCGATGCACTCATGCGTGTACAGGTATTGCAAATAGATGAAGAAACGTATCATTTGGTATGGAGTTTCCATCACATTGTCATGGACGGCTGGTGCTTATCGCTCGTTACAGGCGAGGTGTTTGGTACGTACTTTGCGCTGCTGGAGCAGAAACAGCCGGAGCTTGCTCCGATCACACCGTATGGCCAATATATCGAATGGTTAGAGCGTCAGGATGAACGTGCGGCAAAAGAGTATTGGAGCAGCTATTTGGCGGGCTTTGAACAGCAGACGTTGTTACCTGGATCGGATATTTCATCGAAAGACCAAGTGGCGGACAGCAGGGATCATACGGTGTCCACTTCAGCAAGTGAAACCAGCAAATATATCTCTGAAAAAATAACGGTAGATCTGGACCCAACGTGGAGCGAAGCTATACACCGGATTGCGAAGCAGCAGCAGGTCACGATTAATACGCTGATGCAGAGCGTGTGGGGCCTTATTTTGCAGAAATATAACAATAATGAGGATGTTATTTTTGGTAGTGTCGTATCTGGACGTCCAACGGATATTGCCGGCGTAGAGCATATGATTGGTTTGTTCATTAATACCATACCGGTGCGGATTCAAAGTGAACGGAATGCCACTTTTGTGGAAGTGATGCGGAAAACGCAGGAACAGGCTCTGGCCTCGGGAGCCTATGACAGCTTCCCGCTATATGAGATTCAGGCGCTGACCGAGCAGAAGCAGAACCTGATTAACCACATTATGGTATTTGAGAATTATCCGGTAGAGGAGCAAGTTGAGCAGCTTATCGAAGTTCGTCCGTCCGCGTTTGACATTACGAATGTGGAGGTTGTTGAGCAAACGAACTATGATCTGGACTTGATTGTGATGCCCGATGAAACCTTCCGTATCATGTTTAGATATAACGCGAATGTGTACGATCGGGCTACGATAGAGCGAATGCAGGGACATGTACTGCATGTCATCAAGCAAATCGTGAACAATCCACATATCCGTGTGAATGAGCTGGCATTGGTGACAGCGGAAGAGCAGGCACAGATTGTTCAGGTGTGGGGAGATACGGCGGCAGCCTATCCACAGGATCAAACGCTAAGCAGTCTGTTTGAGCAGCAGGCAGCGAATACACCGGAGCAAGTGGCAGTACTGTGTGGTGAAGAGTCGTTGACCTACCGTGAGCTGAACGAACGAGCCAACCGTTTGGCCCGGACCTTGCGTGCGCAAGGGGTTCAGCCGGATCAGCCCGTGGGCATCCTGGTTCACCGTTCGCTGGACATGATCGTAGGCATCTATGCGATCCTCAAGGCCGGCGGAGCCTATGTGCCGATTGATCCGGAATATCCGGCCGATCGTATCCGCTTTATGCTGGAGGACTCGGGAGCGAAGCTGGTGCTGACGCAAGTGCATCTGTCTGAGCAAGCCTCGCTGAGTTTCGACGGCCAGGTGCTGGTGCTGGATCGTCAGGAGCAGGCTGGCCAAGACATTTACCACGAAGACGGTTCGAATCTGGAGCCACTGGCTGGGCCACACCATGTCGCCTATGTCATTTATACGTCCGGCTCCACTGGGAAACCGAAGGGCGTGATGGTGGAACACCATTCTGTGCTGAACCGGATTTTGTGGATGCATGATCGGTACGGCTTGAGTGCGGATGATACGATCCTGCAAAAGACCGCCTTCACCTTCGACGTGTCGGTGTGGGAGCTGTTCTGGTGGTCGCTGGTCGGCTCGAAGGTAAGCCTGTTGTCCGTAGGCGGGGAAAAGAACCCGGAAGACATCGTCGACACCATTGCCCGCGATGGCGTGAGCACGATGCACTTTGTACCTGCCATGCTGCATGCGTTCCTGGAGTATGTGGAGCAGCAGCCACGGGAAGTAATGCAAGCGAAGCTAGCAACGTTGCGTCATGTCTTTGCCAGCGGCGAAGCATTGCCATCGCAGCATGTGGCCCGGTTCCAACGGCTTGTGTCGAGCCTGGCCGGGGCGAAGCTGATCAATCTGTACGGACCGACGGAAGCGACGGTGGATGTATCGTACTTCGATTGCGAGCCGGATGTGGAATATACGGTTATCCCGATCGGAAAACCGATTCAGAACACTCGTCTGTACATCGTCAAGGAAGGCACGGAGCAATTGCAGCCGATTGGGGTGGCAGGGGAGCTGTGTATCGGCGGTGTTGGCGTAGCCCGAGGCTATCTGAACCGTCCGGAACTGACGGCCGAGAAATTCGTTGCCGATCCGTTTGCCAGCGGGGAAGCCGGGTATGAACGGATGTACCGCACTGGTGACTTGGCGAGATGGATGCCAGACGGCAACATTGAATACTTAGGCCGGATCGACCATCAGGTGAAAATCCGGGGGTACCGGATTGAGCTGGGCGAGGTCGAAACGCAGCTGCTCCAAGTGGAATCGGTACGCGAAGCGGTGGTCATGGCTCGTGCGGATGAAACGGGCCAAAAACAAATGGTGGCCTACTATGTTGCGGGGCAAGAGCTCGGTGCTAGCGAGCTGAGAAGTGAGCTGGGCCGGGAGCTGCCAAGCTACATGGTACCATCGTACTTTGTACAGCTGGAGCAAATGCCGCTGAGTCCCAATGGCAAGATTGACCGCAAGGCCCTGCCAGCACCGGAAGGCAGCCTACAAACCGGAGCCGATTATGTCGCACCGCGAACGTGGGTGGAAGTGAAGCTGGCGCAAATTTGGCAGGATGTGCTGGGCCTGGCGCAGGTCGGCGTGAAGGAAAACTTCTTCGAGATTGGTGGACACTCGTTGCGGGCGACGACACTAGCCTCGAAGATTCACCAAGAGCTGAACAAGCCACTTCCTCTGCGCAGCATTTTTGAAGCACCAACCATTGAACAACTGGCAGCTGTTCTGGAAGGGCTGGATCAGGTGGCGTATGCGTCCATTCCGGTAACGGAAGAACGTTGCTTCTATCCACTGTCCTCGGCGCAAAAACGACTGTATGTGCTGCATCAGTTCGACCCGAATGATGTGAACTACAACATGCCGTCGGTACTGCAAGTGAGTGGTCCGCTGGACGTGAAGCGAGTAGAGGACGTGTTCCGTCAACTAATCGATCGTCATGCAACCTTGCGTACCCGCTTTGAGCTGGTAGACAATGAGCCGGTGCAATGGATTGAGGATACCGTGCCATTCGAGGTGGAATATACGAAGGTACAGGTAGAGAGTGCGATTACGGATACGGATCAGGACACAGCTACAGGATTGGATACAACTACAGCTACGTACACAAGGATTAGCCAGGAAGCACAAGAACGGGTACGGCAGTTTGTCCGTCCGTTTGATCTCAAAGCTGCACCGCTGCTGCGGGTAGGCTTGGTGGATTTGGGTGTCCAAGGAGTAGAGCAAGAATCCCAGCATTTACTCATGCTCGACATGCACCATATTGTCTCGGATGGTGTGTCCATGGAGGTCCTGACCGATGAGTTTGTCCGCTTGTATGGCGGTGAAGAGCTACTGCCATTACGGATTCAGTACAAAGATTATGCCGTATGGCAGCAAAGCGAAACCCATCAGGAATGGATGCAGCGTCAGGAAGCGTACTGGCTGGGCACCTTCCGGGGCGGAGTGCCTGTACTGGATCTGTCAACCGACTTTGCCCGTCCGGCGGTGCAGAGTACGGCAGGGGATACGATCGAGTTCGTACTGGAGCGTGAAGTGAGCGAACGCCTAAAAGAACTGGCTTCGCAAACAGGTTCAACCCTGTATATGGTGCTGCTGGCGGCGTACACTACGCTCTTGCACAAATACACAGGCCAAGAGGACATTGTAGTCGGCACGCCGATTGCCGGAAGACCGCATGCGGAACTGGAGAGTCTGGTAGGTGTCTTCATCAACACGCTGGCGATGCGCAATTATCCATCTGGCGATAAATCATTCCTGGATTATCTGCAAGAGGTCAAAGAGCATGCGCTTAGTGCTTATGAGCATCAGGACTATCCTTTTGAAGAGCTGGTTGAAAAACTGAATTTGACGCGGGATACGAGCCGAAATGCGCTGTTTGACACGATGTTTGAGTTGAAAACCTTGGAGCAACAGGCGTTGCAGTTGGAAGGTCTGACCTTGAGCTCCTATCCACTGGAAAATCATACGGCCAAATTTGATCTGAGCTTGGAGGCCATAGAGCAGCCAGAAGGTATTCTGTGCCGTCTGGAATACAGCACGGCGCTGTATAAACCGGGGACCATGACGCGATTGGCACAGCATTATGCGGAAATCGTACGTGCCATTTCACTTCAGCCACAGCAGCCGCTGGCAGCTTTGAATATGGTAACCGCCGAGGAAAAGGCACAAATCATCGATGGATTTGGAAATGTGGGGGTACAAGGTGTTGATGCTGTTGAAGCAGAAGCCCTGTTCCATGCCTTTGTGGAAGAGCAGGCGCAGCTTGTACCAGATCATGTAGCGGTGGTGTACGAGGAGCAACAGCTTACGTACCGGAAACTGAACGAGCGTGCGAACCAATTGGCGCGTAGATTGCGAAAGGAAGGCATTGGACGCGAATCGATTGTCGGCATTTTGAGTGAGCGCTCGGTGGACATGCTGGTCGGCGTATTGGCGGTGTGGAAAGCCGGAGGTGTATATGTGCCGCTGGATGCAGACTATCCGTCCGAACGGATTCGTTTCATGCTGGAGGACAGTGGTGCGACGGTACTGTTGACTCAGACGGGATTGCAGGAACGCGCACAAGCATGGCTGAATGAAAGCTACGGGGCTTTGGGCGATGAAAATGCTAAGGGTGAGCTGGAGACGGCGGTTAGCGTTGAAACGATGGAAAGGGACAACCTGAATGAAGGTTTGAGCTTGAAATCAAATTCGGTGTCTAACAGCGAAGCAGCATCTGAATCGGCAACAAAGCTACGTCTGCAAACCATACTGGCATTGGGTGATGAGTCACTGTACACCGGAGATACGACAGACGTCGATCATATCAATGAACCGCACGATCTGGCGTATGTGATCTACACGTCCGGGACAACGGGACGTCCGAAGGGCGTCATGATCGAGCATCACAGCTTAGTGAATACGGCTGCAGCGTATCGCCGGGATTATCGCCTGAATCAATTCCCAGTCCGACTGCTGCAACTGGCCAGCTTCTCCTTCGACGTGTTCGTCGGCGATATTGCGCGGACGCTTTATAATGGCGGGACAATGGTCATTTGTCCGAAAGACGACCGGATTGATTTCAGCCGTTTGTATGGCTGGATTCGCGATTACCAGATTACCGTATTCGAATCGACTCCGGCCCTGGTCGTACCGTTTATGCAACATGTGCATGAACAAGGACTGAACATGAGCAGTCTGGAACTGCTGATCACCAGTTCGGACAGCTGTAGTGTGACGGACTACCGAGTGCTGCAAGAACGGTTTGGCGCGGATATCCGCATCATTAATAGTTATGGCGTAACAGAAGCGGCGATTGACTCCAGCTTCTACGACGAAGAATTGTTGAAGCTGCCAAGCAGCGGCCATGTGCCGATTGGGCAGGCGTGGCTGAACGCACGCTTCTACATTGTGGACAGCCAGCTGAATCCGGTGCCGATCGGTGTACTGGGCGAGTTGTGCATTGGCGGAGCCGGGGTGGCACGGGGATATCTGAATCGTGCAGACCTGACGGCCGAGAAATTCGTAGCGAATCCGTATGTACCAGGTGAACGGTTGTACCGCACAGGCGATTTGGCGCGGTGGATGCCGGATGGCAATGTAGACTTTATTGGTCGGATGGATGATCAGGTCAAAATCCGGGGCTTCCGGATTGAACTGGGCGAGGTAGAAGCGCAACTGCTGACCGTGGACGGCATTCAGAAAGCCATCGTCACCGCCTGGGAAAACGAAGACGGAGACAAAGATCTGTGTGCGTATGTCGTAGCCTCTGCGGCGCTGAATTTGCCGGCGCTGCGCAGCACACTGCAGCCCAAACTGCCGGGCTATATGATCCCGACGTATGTCGTACAATTGGATCGTTTCCCGCTGACACCGAACGGAAAAATTGACCGCAAAGCGTTGCCAGCGCCGGAAGCGCGCCTCGAAGGAGGCACGGAGTACGTGGCGCCGCGCACACTGCTGGAAGAGCAGCTGGTACGTATTTGGCAAAGCGTTCTGAATCATCATCAAATAGGCATCCAGGATAACTTCTTTGAAGTGGGAGGACATTCTCTGCGCGCTACCACCCTGATGGCGAAAATTCATCAAGAGCTGAATCACAAGCTGGCTTTGCGAGATATTTTCCAATATCCGACGATTGAGCAATTGGTACAGGTGATGGGAGAAGATCAGACCCAGCAAACGTATGTATCTATCCCTGTTGCGGAGGAGCGCGAATATTATCCTGTTTCCTCGGTGCAAAAACGGATGTACGTGCTGAGTCACCTGGAAGGTGGAGAGGTGAGCTACAACATGCCAGGCGCTTTGGTTATCGAAGGTTCCTTGGATAAAACGAGACTGGAACAAGCCTTCCGCCAGCTTATTGCCCGTCATGAGGCCTTGCGGACCCGATTCGAGATGGTGGATGGCGAGGTGATTCAACGGATTGAATCTAGCGCACCATTCAACGTGGAGCATGTGCAGGCAAGCGAAGAAGAGACCCAGCAGTACGCCCAGGACTTTGTGCGTGCATTTGATCTCGCACAAGCACCGTTGCTGCGGGTTCAGCTGGTGGAAACCGGACCGGAGCGTCACGTCATGCTCTATGACATGCACCATATTATTTCGGATGGCGTCACGGAAGGCATTATCGTGCAGGAGTTTTCTCAATTGTATGAAGGCAAGGAGCTGCCGCCACTCCGTATTCAGTACAAGGACTATGCGGTTTGGCAGCATGCAGATATGCAAAGTGAGCGGCTTCGTGAGCAAGAAAGCTATTGGCTGAGCACGATGTCTGGCGACATTCCAGCACTGGAAATGCCAACGGATTTTGCAAGACCCGCCGTACAGCGTCTGGAAGGAGCTCGATTGGAATTTGCGATCGGCATGGAGGACAGCGAGCAGTTGAAACAGTTGGCTGCGCAAACCGGCTCTACCTTGTACATGGTGTTGCTGGCCGCGTATAGCACGCTCTTGCATAAATACACGGGTCAAGAGGACATTATCGTCGGCACGCCGATTGCCGGAAGACCGCATGCGGAACTGGAGGGCTTGGTAGGCGTATTCCTCAACACGCTGGCGATCCGCAATTATCCGGCTGGCGACAAAACGTTCCTGGATTACTTGCAAGAGGTCAAAGAGCATGCGCTCAGTGCTTATGAACATCAGGAGTATCCTTTTGAAGAGCTGGTTGAAAAGCTGAATTTAACGCGGGATACGAGCCGGAATGCGCTGTTTGACACGATGTTTGAGTTGAAAACATTTGAGCAGCAGGAGTTCGAGCTGGAGGGTCTAACCTTTAAAACGTATCCGACGGACAATCATACGTCCAAATTTGATCTAACCTTGGATGCCGTGGAGCAGCCGGAAGGCATTCTGTGCAGTCTGGAATACAGCACGGCGCTGTACAAGCCTGAGACCATCGCGCGATTGGCACAGCATTTTACCGAACTTGTTCGTGCAATTACCCTTCATCCGCAGCAGCCACTGGCAGCTTTGGATATGGTAACCGTCGAGGAGAAGGCACAAATCATCTACGGTTTTGGAGATGTAGGGGTATCGGATGTTGCTGCGGTAGAAGCAGGAGCACTGTTCCATACCTATGTGGAAGAACAAGCGCAGCTTGTACCGGATCACGTGGCGGTGGTGTGCGAGGAGCAGCAGCTTACGTACCGCACACTGAACGAGCGTGCGAACCAATTGGCGCGGAGATTACGGAATGAAGGCATTGGACGCGAGTCGATTGTTGGCATTTTGAGTGAACGTTCGGTGGACATGCTGGTCGGCGTGCTGGCAGTGTGGAAGACCGGCGGTGCGTACGTGCCGCTGGATGCAGATTATCCGTCCGAGCGAATCCGCTTTATGCTGGAGGACAGCGGTGCGACGGTGCTGTTGACCCAAATCGGCTTGCAGGAGCGTGCACAGGCATGGCTCGAAGAAAGCCAACAGGCCTTGGACGGAGGGCAGACTGAGGGCGAGTTGGAAACAGCGGCTGGCACTGTAACGATGGAATCAGGTACGCTCCATGGAACCCTGAATGGAACAGCAGATTCGCCATCTGACAGCGAAGCAGCATCCGAACCCGCAACGGGACTGCGTCTGCATACTGTACTGGCGCTGGACGATGAGTCGCTGTATACCGGGGATGCCACGGATGTGGAACCTATCAACGAACCGCAGGATCTGGCGTATGTGATCTACACCTCCGGGACAACAGGACGTCCGAAGGGTGTCATGATTGAGCATCGCAGCTTGGTCAATACAGCTGCTGCCTATCGTCGGGATTACCGTCTGAACCAGTTCCCGGTACGATTGCTGCAACTGGCAAGCTTCTCCTTCGACGTATTCGTCGGGGATATCGCGCGGACGCTTTATAACGGTGGCACAATGGTTATCTGTCCGAAGGATGATCGCATTGACCCAAGCCGTCTGTACGGCTGGATTCGCGATTACCAGATTACCGTGTTCGAATCCACACCGGCCTTGATCGTACCGTTTATGCAGCATGTGCATGAACAGGGACTGGACATGAGCAGTCTGGAATTGCTGATTACCAGCTCGGATAGCTGCAACGTGACGGATTATCGGGTGCTGCAAGAACGGTTTGGTGCGGATATTCGCATTATGAACAGCTACGGCGTCACGGAAGCGGCGATCGACTCCAGCTTCTACGACGAAGAACTGTCGAAGCTGCCAAGTAGCGGCAGTGTACCGATTGGTCAGGCGTGGCTGAACGCACGTTTCTACATCTTGGATAGCCAGCTGAATCCGGTACCGATCGGTGTACTGGGCGAACTGTGCATCGGCGGAGTTGGGGTCGCACGGGGGTACCTGAACCGTGCGGACCTGACGGCGGAGAAATTCGTAGCGAACCCGTACGTAGCGGGTGAACGACTGTACCGCACAGGTGACTTGGCGCGGTGGATGCCGGACGGCAATGTAGACTTTATCGGCCGGATGGACTATCAGGTCAAAATTCGGGGCTATCGGATCGAGCTGGGCGAGATTGAAACCGCAATTCAGCGGGTACCAGGTGTGCGTCAAGCGGTAGTCATCGACCGGACGGATGAGCGTGGACACAAGTATTTGTGTGGATACATCACGGGAGAACCCGAGCTGCGGATCGAGGAAGTACAGGCCGAGCTGGAAGCAGGGCTGCCAGCGCACATGGTGCCTGCACGCTTGATGCGACTGGATACCTTGCCACTGACCAGCAATGGCAAAATCGATCGTAAAGCCTTGCCAGAACCGGAAGGAAGCATCCATATCGGAGCAGCCTATGTGGCGCCGCGTACCACGGTGGAGCAAGTACTGGCTGCGGTATGGGCCGGGGTGCTCGGCGTGGAAGCGGTAGGCACGCAGGATAACTTCTTTGAGCTGGGTGGCGATTCGATCAAAGCCTTGCAAGTATCATCTCGATTGCTGCAAGCAGGTTATCGACTGGAGATGAAAGACCTGTTCAGTCATCCAACCGTGTCTGCATTGGCGCTGAAAGTCCAATCGGTGACTAGATTGGCGGATCAGAGCGAAGTGGCGGGTGCTGTGAAGCTGACACCCGTTCAACACTGGTTCTTTGAGCAGAACCTGACGGATGCTCATCATCATAACCAGTCCATCATGCTGCATAGCAAGGACGGTTTTGATGAACCGGCCCTGCGCACGGCGATGGATCAAATCGTTAGCCATCACGACGCACTGCGTATCGTTTTCCGTCCTACGGAGCACGGGTATGAAGCCTGGAACCGCGCAATTGGCGAGGGCGAGCTGTATACGCTGGAACGTATAGACCTCAGCCATGAGACTGAGGTGTCAGCGGTGATCGAGGCTAAAGTGAATGAAATTCAGGCAGGTATTCAGTTAAGCGAAGGACCGCTGGTGAAACTGGGGCTGTTCCATTGCCCAGATGGAGATCATTTGCTGATGGTGATTCATCACTTGGTGGTGGATACCGTATCTTGGCGTATTTTGTTCGAGGATATTACGACCGTCTACGAGCAGGCATTGAACGGACAAACGGCTCGCCTTCCGCACAAAACGGATTCGTTCCGCACTTGGGCTGATGGGCAGTCTCAATATGCAAATAGTCCGGCCATGGCAGCAGAACTCGCATTCTGGCAGGAAATGGAACAGGACGTATATCAGCCGCTTCCAAAAGACGAATCCCATTCTCATTCCTTAAATGGGGACAGCGAGAACATGACAGTCACGTGGACAGCTCAGGAAACGGAGCAACTGTTAAAGCAGGCGCATCGTGCCTACAACACGGATATGAATGATTTGCTGCTCACCGCATTAGGACTGACGATTCATCGTTGGGCAGGCCTAGAACGAGTGCTCGTGAGCCTGGAAGGTCATGGACGGGAATCCATTTTGCCAGAACTGGATATTGCTCGCACCGTGGGCTGGTTTACGACTCAATTTCCGGTTGTGCTGGATATGAGCGTGGGGCAAGACCTTTCACAGCGCATCAAACAGGTGAAAGAAGAGCTACGCCGCATTCCGCAAAAGGGTATTGGCTACGGGATTTTGAGATACCTGTCCGCAGCACGTGAGCCAGAGCGTTTTGTGACCGAACCTGAAATCAGCTTTAACTATTTTGGACAATTTGATCAAGATATGCAAAGTCAGTCCATTGGCGTATCTCCTTACTCTAGCGGTGCAGAGCTTAGCGCCCATGCAGCCAGAACGCACACACTGGATATGAACGGACTGATTTCGGAAGGCAAGCTGCAATTGACAATCAGCTACAGCAAGCAGGAATATCGTCATGAAACGATGGAGCAGTTAGCTGAAGAGTTTAAAATCAGTTTGCGGGAAATCATTGCGCATTGCACAAGCCGCAAACAGCAAGAGCTGACGCCAAGCGATGTCATGCTTAAACATGTAACCCTGGCCGAGCTGGATCAATTGGTAGAGCGGACTCGTGACATCGGGGAACTGGAGAATGTATATGCGTTGACGCCGATGCAAAAAGGCATGTTGTTTCATAGTCTGATGGATGCAGCGTCAGGCGCTTATTTTGAACAAACGACCTTTGATTTGCACGGACGCTTCCAAGCGGATATTTTCCAGGATAGCTTGAATCATTTGGCGCAGCGGCATGAGATCTTTAGAGCCAATTTCATCAGCGGTTGGCAGGATGAGCCTGTGCAGGTGATTTTCCGCCGCAAGGAGGTTGGTTTCAGATGTGAAGATTTGCGTCATCTGAATGAGCAGGAATGTGACGCGTATGTGCAGGAATTTATTCGCAAGGACAAGGCAGCCGGATTCGATTTGTCCCGGGATGCGTTGATGCGCGTGGCGATTTTGCGAACAGGTGACGAGGATTATTATTTTGTGTGGAGCTCTCATCACATCTTGATGGATGGCTGGTGTGTGGCGTTGGTCACGGATGAGGTGTTTGAGGCTTATTTTGCAGCCGTGGAGTATAGAGAACCGAAGCTTGCTCCCGTTACTCCATACAGTCAGTATATTGCGTGGCTTGAAGCCCAGGATGTAGAAGCAGCAGCAGCGTACTGGAAGGATTATTTGCTCGGCTATGAGCAGCAAACGTCGATTCCAACCGGAAAAGTAGGAGCGAAAGCGGAAGGTGCGCAATTTGAACATATACTATGCGATCTGGGCAAGGACTTGACCAGACGTATGGAAATGGTGGCCAAGCAGTACCACGTGACCCCGAATACATTACTGCAAACAGCCTGGGGATTGCTGCTCCAAAAGTACAACGGCAGTGATGATGCCGTCTTTGGCGGTGTAGTGTCTGGTCGTCCGGCTGATATTTCGGGGATCGAAAACATGGTGGGCTTGTTCATTAACACCATTCCAATACGTATCCGCAGTGGGGCTGACGATACCTTTGCCGATCTGATCAGAACGAATCAGAAGCAGGCGCTGGCTTCTCAAGATTATGAAACGTATCCGCTGTATGAAATTCAAGCCTTGAGCGAGCAAAAGCAAGATCTGATCAACCACATTATCGTGTTTGAAAACTATCCGGTGGAGGAGCAGGTCGAGCAACTTGGCGAAGGTGCAGCGTCGGATTTTGAAATTCGCAATGCCGGCATGATTGAACAAACCAACTATGATTTCAATCTGGTCGTCATACCGCAGGAAGCGATGAAAATCCGATTCGAATACAATGCGATGTTATATGATCGGAAAGCCGTTGAACGGACTCAGGGCCATCTGATACAGCTGTTGGAGCAGGTGGTAGCGAAGCCGGACATTCGGGTGCAGGAGCTGGATATGTTAAGTGAGCCAGAGCGCGAGCAAATTCTCAGCGTATGGGGCAATACAGCTGCTGAGTATCCAAGCGAGCAAACGATCCATGGCCTGTTCGAGACACAAACGGCGCAGACACCGGAACAGCCAGCGTTGTTCTTCGAAGGAGAGCAGTTGACCTATCGAGAGCTGAATGAACGCGCCAATCGTCTGGCTCGTACCTTGCGTAGTCAAGGCGTGACGAAGGATCGATTGGTGGGTCTGATGACCGAGCGTTCGGTAGACTTGATCGTGGGCATCTTCGGGATTTTGAAAGCCGGGGGTGCATATGTGCCCATCGATCCGACGTATCCGGAGGAGCGTATCCGCTACATGCTGGACGACTCGGGGGCAGAGGTGTTATTGACGCAAAGCCATCTGGTGGACAAAGCAGCTTTCGACGGTCACGTGCTGGTGCTGAATGGGGCACAGGGTTTGTATCACGAGGATGATTCCAATCTGGAGTCGCTGTCTGGTCCAAACGATCTGGCGTATGTGATTTATACGTCGGGTACGACGGGGCAACCGAAGGGTGTTATGTTGGAGCATCGCGGTCTATGCAATCTGAAAACGTATTTTGATCAGACGCTCAAGATCTGTACGTCGGATCATACGTTGCTGTTCGCCAGCTATTCGTTTGATGCGGCTTGCTGGGAAATCTTCCAGGCGCTGTTCTGCGGAGCCACGTTGTATGTGCCAACGTCAGAGACGATTTTAGACTATGAAAGATTCGAACATTACATGACGGAGCATCAGATTACGGTGGCGACGTTACCACCGACCTATGCGGTGTATCTGGAGCCGGAACGTATGCCGAACCTGCGTATTCTGTTCACTGCGGGTTCTGCATCTTCAACAGAATTGGTATACAAGTGGAAGGATCAGGTGGCGTACTACAACGGCTACGGTCCGACCGAAAACTCGGTGGCGACATCCATCTGGCCGGTATCCGAGGATGAGAGAGCCGGACAACTGATTTCCATCGGACGTCCTGTGCCGAATCATCGGGTATACATGGTAGATGTGCATGGACATTTGGCTCCGGTAGGCGTAGCGGGTGAGTTGTGCGTGTCCGGTCCGGGTCTGGCTCGGGGTTATCTGGATCGTCCAGAGCTGACGGCTGAGAAATTTGTACCGAATCCGTTTGCGGCTGGTGAAGCAGGCTATGAACGAATGTACCGCACAGGCGACTTGGCAAGATGGATGCCAGACGGCAACATCGAATATTTGGGCCGGATCGACCATCAGGTGAAAATCCGGGGCTACCGGATCGAACTGGGCGAAGTCGAGGCACAAATTTTGAAAGTGGAGGATGTACAAGAGGTCATCGTACGGGCCCAGGCGGACGAACAGGGGCAGAACCAACTGGTGGCGTACTATGTTGCTGAAAGGGAAGTGAGCGCTGGTGAGTTGCGCAGCTTACTGGGCGAGGAGCTTCCAAACTACATGGTGCCTTCGTATTTGGTACAGCTGGAGCAGATGCCGTTGACACCGAACGGTAAAATCGACCGCAAGGCACTACCAACACCGGAAGGCAGCCTGCAAAGCGGAGCTGATTATGTCGCACCGCGGACATGGGTGGAAGTGAAGCTGGCGCAAATTTGGCAGGATGTGCTGGGTCTGGCGCAGGTCGGTGTGAAGGAAAACTTCTTTGAGATTGGCGGACACTCGCTGCGGGCGACGACGCTGGCCTCGAAAATTCACAAGGAGCTGAACAAGCCGCTTCCACTACGCAGTATTTTTGAATCGCCAACGATTGAACAACTGGCAGCGGTCATGGAAGGTCTGGATCAAGTGGCGTATGCGTCCATTCCGGTGACGGAAGAACGCAGCTTCTACCCGCTTTCCTCGGCGCAAAAACGACTGTATGTGCTGCATCAGTTCGACCCGAATGATGTGAACTACAACATGCCGTCAGTGCTACAAGTGAGTGGTCCGCTGGACGTGAAGCGAGTGGAGGACGTGTTCCGTCAATTAATCGCCCGTCATGCGACCTTGCGTACTCGCTTTGCACTGGTGGACAGTGAGCCAATGCAATGGATTGAGGACACTGTGCCGTTTGAAGTGGAATATACAAAGGTACAGGCAGAAGATGCGACTATGGATACAGACCAGGACACAACCACGGATACGGACACGATGGTCAGCCAGGAAGTACAAGAACGGGTGCGGAAGTTTGTACGTCCGTTCGATCTGCAAGCTGCTCCGCTGCTGCGGGTAGGCTTGGTAGATTTGGGTGTACAAGGAACCGAGCAGGAACCGCAGCATTTACTCATGCTCGATATGCACCACATCGTTTCGGATGGCGTGTCCATGGGTGTGCTGACCGATGAATTTGTCCGCTTGTACGACGGTGAAGAGCTATTACCATTGCGGATACAATACAAGGATTATGCGGTATGGCAGCAAAGCGAAGTTCATCAAAAGTGGATGCAACGTCAGGAAGCGTACTGGCTCAACACCTTCCAGGGTGAGCTGCCAGTGCTGGATGTACCGACAGACTTTGCCCGTCCGTCGATACGAAGTACGGCAGGCGATACCGTAGTGTTTGGGCTGGAACGCGAAGTGAGCGAACGCCTGAAGGAACTGGCGGCGCACACAGGCTCTACCCTGTATATGGTGTTGCTGGCGGCGTACACCGCACTCTTGCACCAATACAGCGGTCAAGAGGACATTGTCGTCGGCACGCCGATTGCCGGACGACCGCATGCCGATTTGGAGCCGATCCTCGGGATGTTCGTCGGTACGTTGGCATTGCGAAACTATCCGACAGCGGAACATACCTTCCGCAGCTACGTGGAAGAAGTGAAGGTTCGGACCCTGCAAGCCTACGAACATCAGGACTATCCATTTGAGGAACTGGTTGAAAAGCTGAATGTGAAGCGGGATATGAGCCGCCATCCGCTGTTCGATACGATGTTTACCCTGCAAACGACCGAGGAAGGCGAACTGCAACTGGCAGACCTGAGCTTCCGTCCATACGGCTTGGAGCAAACACCAGCGAAGTTTGACTTGACGCTGGAAGCCAGAGAAGAAGAGGCAGGCATCCAGTTCGGATTGCAATATGCAACTGCGTTGTATCACCGGGAAACCGTTGAACGGATGACACGTCACTTTGTTCGTTTGGCCAAAGCCGTGGCGGCAAACCCGGATGCGAAGCTGGGTGAGCTGAAGCTGATTACGGCGGAAGAAACCGAACAGATTCTGAAGGTGTTCAATGATCCGAACGCGCACAGCGCGCGTAGAACACTCCAAGGTCTGTCGCTCAGCGAGCGTTTTGAAGAGCAAGCGAAAAACAGCCCTGAGCGGATAGCCGTTGTATCTGGGAACATGACGCTAACCTACGCTGAGCTGAATGAGCAGGCGAACCGGTTGGCCCGTGTGTTACGGGCGAAAGGTGTTGAAGCAGATCAACCGGTAGGCGTACTGCTGGAACGTTCTGCGGATATTCTGGTGAGCATTCTGGGGGTACTGAAGGCCGGAGGCGCGTATGTGCCAATGGATACGATGTATCCACAGGAGCGTATTGACTATATGCTTCAAGACAGTGGGGCCAAGGTCGTGATTACAAGCAGAGTCGCCCATCTGTCGCTCAGCTTGCCATCCCTAGTACAAGCTGTAGTTCTGGACGACGAGGACGTTCAAGCTCAGTTGGGAGCACAGGATGCGAGCAATCTAATCCCTGTCGCTGGCCCGCACAACCTGGCCTATATGATTTACACGTCAGGTACCACCGGTCAGCCGAAAGGGGTCATGATCGAGCAGGGCAGTGTCAGCAATCTGGTAGATGCTCTGTTTGAACGAGTATACAGCCGTTACGAACAGCCGCTTCATGTCGCATGGCTGTCAGCATTTGTATTTGATGCTTCGGTGAAGCAAATCTTTGCCAGCTTGCTGTTGGGCCACACTCTGCATGTGGTGTCCCGTGACGTCAGTCTGAGCGGAGAGCATTTGATCGCCTACTACCGCACGCACCGGATCGATCTGTCGGACGGCACACCTGCGCATCTGCATATTTTGAACGAAAGCGTTAGTGTGACGGAAGCGCCGGAAGTGAAGCATTACCTGATCGGTGGCGAAGCATTATCCGTGCAGCTGGTACAAGTGTTCCTGCACAAGTGGTCCGGGTATCATCCGGTCATTACGAACGTGTACGGTCCGACCGAAACAACGGTAGATGCGACCGCTTATACGATTGAAGATGTGGAGTCCCTGAACGTACTGCTGGAAAAAGGGGAGCACACGGTATCCATCGGAACGCCGATCGCGAACCAGTCTGTGTACATCCTGAACAGCCAGCAACAGCTGGTACCGATCGGTATCGCAGGTGAACTCTATATCGGGGGTGCAGGTGTGGGACGAGGATACCTGAATCTGCCAGAGCTGACGGCAGAGAAGTTTGTCCCAAATCCGTTCGCTGTTGCGGCAGCAGCCGATCAAGCGGATAGCACTCACGCACACCGGATGTACCGAACGGGCGACTTGGCACGGTGGATGCCAGACGGCAGCATTGAGTATTTGGGCCGGATCGACCACCAGGTGAAAATCCGGGGCTACCGGATCGAGCTGGGCGAGGTGGAAGCGCAGCTGCTGACCGTGGACGGCATTCAGAAAGCCGTGGTCACAGCATGGGAAAACGAGGACGGACACAAGGACCTGTGTGCCTATATCATAGCTTCAGCGTCCCTGAGTTTGCCGGAGCTGCGGAATGCGCTGCAGCCGAAGCTGCCGGATTACATGATCCCGACGTATGTGGTACAACTGGATCGTTTCCCGCTGACCCCGAACGGGAAAATCGACCGCAAGGCGTTGCCAGCACCGGAAGCACGCCTCGAAGGAGGCCTGGAGTACGTTGCACCGCGGACGCCGCTGGAAGCTAAACTAGCCCAAATTTGGCAGGATGTCTTGAAGTTGTCCAGCGTAGGAGTCACCGACTCATTCTTTGATGTGGGTGGGCACTCCCTGCGGGCAACGACGCTGGTGGCCAAAATCCATCAGGAACTGGACAGTCGGATGACGCTGCGTGAGGTGTTCCAACACTTTACGATTGAGCAGCAAGCCCAGCTCATAGCAACGCACGGCACAGACACCTACACGATGATCCCTGCTGCGGCGCAACAGGCGTACTACCCGGTTTCCTCGGCGCAAAAACGACTGTACATTTTGAGCCATCTAGAAGGTGGGGATCTCAGCTATAATATGCCGGGGGTATTAATCGTGGAGGGACCACTTCAGGCCGATCGGCTGGAGGATGCGTTCCGTCAGTTAATAGCCCGCCATGAAACGTTGCGGACTTCCTTTGAAATGGTGGAAGGCGAGGTCGTTCAGCGGGTGTACGATCAAGTGGAGTTTGCAGTAGAGCACTTGCAGGCCAGGGAGTCTGAATCCGAAGCCTATATCGAATCCTTTGTACGCAGCTTTGATCTTCGTCAGGCACCACTGCTGCGTGTCCGTCTCCTTCAAACCGGGCCAGAGCGCCATCTCCTGATGTACGATATGCACCATATTATTTCGGACGGTGTATCTTCTAACAATATCGTGCAGGAGCTGGTACAACTGTACGAGGGACAGGCATTGGAGCCGTTACAAATTCAGTACAAGGACTATGCCGTGTGGCAGCAGCAGGAGACGCAGCGTGAATCATACCAACGACGGGAACACTTCTGGCTGGAGCATTTAGCCGGAGAATTACCGGTACTGGATTTGCCGATTGCTTATCCTAGACCTGCTGTTCGCAGCTTCGAGGGTGCGATGTATGAATTTACAGTGGACGCGAATGTATCCGAGCAACTGCACCGAATTGCGGCACAGACCGGAAGTACACTGTACATGGTGCTGTTGAGCGCCTATACCGTTCTGCTGTCCAAATACAGCGGTCAGGACGATTTGATCATCGGTACGCCGGTAGCAGGCCGCTTGTTGCCTGAACTGGAGCCCCTGATCGGAATGTTCGTGAATACGCTAGCCATCCGGCATCAGCCGAAGGGCAACCAAACGTTCCACAACTACTTGCTAGAAGCCAGAGATCGTGCGCTGCAAGCCTTCGAGCATCAGGATTATCCACTGGAAGAGTTGGTGGAAAAGCTGGATGTAGCACGGGATGCAAGCCGTAACCCGTTGTTTGACACCATGTTTGTACTGGAAAATACAGAGTCGCCGGAAGCGCAGCTTGAAACGCTGTCCTTCAGTCCATATGTTCAGGAGCATCGTATTTCCAAATTCGATTTGACCTTGTCTATGAGTGATGAAGACGGGGTGATCAAGGGTTCCTTTGAATATTGCACGAAGCTGTTTGCGGCCGACGCAATAGAACGATTAACGAGAGATTTGATAGCGATTCTATCCCAAGTCACAGCAAACCCAGATGTACTGCTAAGCGACATTCAGGTGAACTCAGACGAGCAGCCGGAAGGTTTTTCACCGGATTCCATCGACTTTGTTTTTTAAAATCAGTTTTCTAAATGCAATGATTTCACTTTGCGTGTGCAGAGGGCGGCGGCTTGTCCGACTGCCCTTGCCTGCAAAGTATTCTTTTTCTCACACAACGCTCATGTACGTAACAACGCACCATCCAACCGGGGGAACAGGCCCCGAGAAGCAGGAGGGATGTCATTGAAAGCCTTATTTGAGAAGGAAAAAAATTACTGGAGTCATAAGCTGGAATCTGAGGATTATATCATCTGTCTTCCATATACTAACAACGTGTCCCAAAGTACAACTGCAACGAGTTTAAATTCCCACACATACACACTCACATTTCCATCTGAAATTTCCCAAAGAATATCATCTATAACAGGTGGCGCTCCATGGGCCGTGTTTATGGTTCTGCTTGCTGGAGTAGAAAGCTTATTGCATAAATACACAGGTGAGGAACGTGTGCTGCTGGGCATTCCGGTAGCCAAGTCTAGCAACGGTGCTACAAAGCCGATCAACCATCTACTTTTATTGAAAAATACGGTGGATTCCAGCACAACCTTCAAAGCCTTGCTGTCTCAAATCAAAACCTCTGTCGGCGAAGCTATTGAACATCAAAACATTCCTTTTTGGAACTATTCTGAATTACTTGACATTCAACGTAATGAGGATGGAAAGCCTCTTATTCACACCACAGTATCCTTGCGAAATATTCATATTTCTGATTTTTTGAATCACGTACAATCTGAACTGGATTTTCAGTTTCAATGGGAAAATGAAGCGGTTTCCCTGAACATAAAATATAGCAGCGACCGTTATAGCGAGACGACGATAGAGCATTTTGTTGAGCAGCTTCTGCGGCTGTACACTATTGTTTTGCAGCAGCCAGAGTTGGCGGTTTCTATAACACAAGTGCTGTCAGAGCAAGAAGTAGAGCAGCTGGTTCATACCTTCAACGATACTACTGTGGATTATCCACGGCATGCGTCTATTCATGAATTGTTCGAGAAACAGGCGAAGCAGGGACCACAGAAGTTGGCGGTAGTGTGTGGGCAAGATAGCCTGACCTATGCAGAATTGAATGAAAAGGCCAACCGACTGGCTCATTCTTTACGTAAGCAGGGAATCCGCACCGAGCAGACGGTCGGCATTGTAGCTGAACGCTCGATTGAGATGATTGTCGGTATGCTCGGGATTCTCAAAGCAGGTGGAGCGTATGTACCCATTGATTCTGATTACCCGGATGAGCGTGTACGCTATTTGTTGAAGGATTCCGGTGCGGACATACTGCTCGTACAGCGAATGGAACATCGGCCCACTGATTTTAAGGGAATGGTGCTTGACCTTAGCGATGCTGCAATTTATGGAACGGATGGTGCTGATCGTTACGATCCAATTTTACCGAATGATCACGGGACGAATACTGATCCGGGATACGTGGACTGCCTAGATCCGTTCTACTCCATTTCCGCCAGTCCCGAACTTGCTTCTACGACAACCATACAACCAGAAATCATGCAACCCAAAGCTACGCAATCAGAACAAGCAGAACAAATACAACAGACTTATGCAGCTAAAGAACAACCGAAAGCGAGCCCAGCTGGTCGCTTGGCCTATATTATGTACACCTCAGGGACTACAGGCCAGCCCAAAGGGGTTATGGTGGAGCACCGTAATGTCGTGCGTTTGGTGACAAATACAAACTATGCACGCTTGAATGCCGACACACGCATTTTGCAGACCGGGTCTGTTGTCTTTGACGCGTCCACCTTCGAAATTTGGGGTGCGCTATTGAACGGTGGACAGCTGGTGCTGGTGAGTCAGGATGTTATTTTGGACGCTCCAAAGCTCAAGGAAGCCGTGCGCAACCATGGTATCACGACAATGTGGCTGACCGCACCACTCTTTAATCAGCTATCCCAGCAGGACTTGGAACTATTTGAGGGGATGCGGGAGCTATTGGTCGGTGGTGATGTGCTGTCCGTACCGCATATTAACCGGGTATTGGAGGCCCATCCGAATCTACATATCATTAACGGCTACGGTCCGACGGAAAATACGACCTTTTCCACCACACAAGCCATTACTGGCGTTCAATCGGGATCTGTGCCCATTGGCAGCCCGATCCATAACTCGACGGCATATGTCGTGGACGGTTCGATGCAGCTCCAGCCTGTTGGAGCGTGGGGGGAACTGATTGTTGGCGGTGACGGGGTGGCTCGCGGATACCGCAACCGCCCAGAACTGACGACCGAAAAGTTCATTAACAGCCCGTTCCGTGGTGGCGAACGCTGCTATCGAACAGGGGACCTGGTGCGTTGGAATGCGGACGGGACGCTGGAATATAAGGGACGGATCGATGAGCAGGTGAAAATTCGAGGCTACCGGATTGAGCTGGGCGAGGTGCAAGCACAGCTGTTGAAGCTGGAGGCAGTCCGAGAAGCTGTTGTAATTGCACATGAAGATGAGCAGGGGCAAAAGCTGCTCTGCGCATATGTGGTCACCCAAACGGAAGTAGCGACAAGTGAGCTGCGTAGTGCTTTGAGCCAGGAGCTACCGGGCTACATGGTACCGTCGTATTTTGTGCAGCTGGAGCAATTGCCACTGACGCCCAATGGCAAGGTGGATCGCCGAGCGTTGCCACAGCCAGAGGGAGGTGTAAGCTCAGGCGCAGAATATGTACCTCCTCAAAATCAATTACAAGCACAACTGGCTAGCATCTGGAAAGATGTGCTGGAGCTTGAGCGCATTGGCATTAAAGATAACTTTTTTGAGGCAGGAGGACATTCCCTGCGGGCGACACATGTCATATCACTCATCTATAAGGAATTGCATAAAAATGTGCAGCTAAAGGATCTTTTCCAGCATCCGACCATTGAACAGCTGGCGCAAGTTATTGAAGCACTGGAGCAAACCACTTATGAATCCATCCCTGTTACGGAGAATAAGCCATTTTATGCGGTCTCTTCGGCTCAAAAACGGATGTATATCCTCAATCAGCTTGATGGAGCGGGAATTAGCTATAACATACCTGGTGTCCTAACTCTGACCGGTTCACTTGATCACAAGGCACTGGATAGCGCGTTCCGTCAGCTTATTGATCGCCATGAAACATTGCGCACAAGTTTTGAGACCATGAACGGTGAACCTGTCCAGCGAGTACATGACGAGGTTCCTTTTCGCATGGAATTGACTAATGCTCACGGAGCTACCCCAAAGGAAACGGATGAGCTGGTACGTAACTTTGTCCAACCATTCGAACTGGGGCAGGCTCCGTTATTCCGAGTTGGTTTGATTGAAACAGACCCAGAGCATCATATTTTGCTCATGGACATGCATCATATCATTTCGGACGGCACCTCTATAAATGTACTAATTCAGGACTTCATTCATTTATATGCAGGCGACACGCTGCCCTCGTTACGCATTCAGTATAAAGACTACGCCGCTTGGCAACAGAAGCAGCAGCAAAGTGAACGCTACCGGGAACAGGAAAACTACTGGCTCAATACCTTCGCAGGAGAGCTACCAGTGCTTGATCTACCGACTGATTATCCACGCCCAGCGGTGAGAAGCTTTGAAGGAGATGTGCTGGAATTTACGCTTGACCAACGACAAAGCGAAGGCTTAAAAAGCATTGCGGTGCAGACGGAATCGACATTATATATGGTGCTGTTGGCTGCCTATTCGGCTTTGCTTAGCCACTATAGCGGGCAGGAGGATATTATTGTCGGTTCGCCAATTGCAGGGCGGCCCCATGCAGATCTTGGCAGTCTGATCGGGATGTTCGTGAATACACTGGCAATCCGTAATTATCCAGAAGGCGGGAAAACGTTCCGTGATTATGTGTTGGAGGTCAAGGATAACGCCTTAAAGGCTTTTGAACATCAGGAATATCCGTTTGAAGAGCTGGTGGAGAAGCTGGGCGTGGATCGAGATTTAAGCCGTAATCCGTTATTTGATACCATGTTTGCACTGCAAAACCTAGAGCAAAAAGAGCAGCAGCTGGCAGGGCTGCAACTGGCATCCTATCCAAGTGAACAAACGACGGCCAAATTTGATTTAAGTCTGTTCGCAGTGGAGGATGGAGAACAAATTTCCTGTGCTCTTCAATACGGAACTCGGCTGTACAAACGGGAAACCATTGAACGACTGACTGAACATTTGCAGCAGCTTATCAATGCGGTTATAAAACAGCCGGATATCGTTCTTTCGGCTATTGAAATGGTTTCGGCCCAAGAAAAAGAGCTGCTTATGCAGAGATTCAATGATACAGTAGCAGACTATCCGTATCCACGAGATCAAGCACTGCATGTGCTGTTCGAGGAACAGGTAGCGCAATCACCAGATCGACTGGCCGTCACCTTTGCGGACATGCAGCTCACCTACCGCGAGTTGAATGAACGTGCCGATCGTCTGGCACGCATACTCGCTTCCCATGGGATACGGCGCGGGCCCGAGCCAGAGACACAGCGAGTAGGGATTATGGCTGAACGCTCCATTGAAATGGTCGTCGGTATGCTGGCGATTTTGAAGGTCGGAGGGGCTTACGTTCCTATTGATCCCGATTATCCTGAGGAGCGTATCCGTTATTTACTGGAGGATTCCGGTGCTGGGCTGTTACTATTACAGCGACGTGAGCAGATGCCTTTCGAACCCGGCATTCCGGTCATCGATTTGAGTGATGAACAACGATGGAGTAGCAAATCTGAATTTGACGCTCATACGGATGGAACAATTCCGATTACAACAGGGGGATCTTCCTCGGATCTTGCGTATGTGATCTACACCTCTGGTACGACAGGCAAGCCGAAGGGCGTGATGATTGAGCACCGTAATGTCGTGCGCCTAGTGAAAAACAAAAGCTATGCCACGCTTGATGAAAATACACGTATGCTGCAATTGGGCGCAGTTGTGTTCGATGCCTCCACATTTGAAATCTGGGGAACGCTGCTGAACGGGGGACAACTGTATGTGGTAAGTCATGACACTATTCTGGATGCCTCCAAGCTCAAACAGGCAATTGACAAGTATCGTGTTAACACGATGTTCATGACCACGGCTTTATTCAATCAGTATTCGCAGCAAGAAATCGGAGTGTTTGCGTCCTTGAAGGAGTTGCTCGTGGGTGGTGATGTGTTGTCTGTACCGCACGTCAATCGTGTGTTGAAGGAGTACCCGCAGCTTCGCCTGGCCAATATTTATGGGCCGACGGAGAACACCACCTTTTCCACCATCTATGACATTACAGAACCGCAAACCCAGGCTATTCCCATTGGATGTCCAATTGATCACTCGACCGTTTATGTGGTCAATCGTTCGTTGAAGCTGCAACCTATCGGGGCCTGGGGGGAGCTGATCGTCGGTGGTGATGGTGTTGGGCGTGGATATCTAAATCGGCCCGAGCTTACGGCGGAAAAATTTATTGAAAGTCCATTCCGGTCTGGAGAATGTTGCTATCGTACAGGGGACTTAGTGCGTTGGCGTACTGATGGTGTACTGGAGTACAAGGGAAGAATGGATGAACAGGTCAAAATTCGCGGCTACCGCATTGAACTGGGTGAAATTGAAACCCGTTTGTCCACCATTCCAGGAGTGAAAGAATCAGTTGTTACCGTGCGGCAGGACGATCACGGACAAAAACAGCTATGTGCCTATTTTGTAACAGATAGCGAACTGAGCGCCAGCGACTTACGTAACATTTTGTCGCAGGATCTGCCTGGCTATATGGTGCCTTCCTACTTTGTGCAGCTCTCCAGACTGCCTTTGACGCTGAATGGCAAAGTAGACCGCAGGGCACTGCCCGCACCTGAGAACAATCTCGATACAGGTATGGATTATGTGGCACCCGAGACGGATGTCCAACAGGCACTGGCTACGGCTTGGGGAGCCATTCTTGGTATCCCGAAAGTCGGAATACAGGATAACTTTTTCCATTTGGGTGGTGACTCCATCAAGGCCATCCAAGTATCGTCCCGCTTGTTTCAGGCTGGATACAAGCTGGAAATGAAGGACTTGTTCAAATACCCGACAATTGCGGGACTGAGCACATATATTCAGCCTGTTAACCGAATAGCCGAGCAGGGCGAGGTTACAGGAAATGTAATGCTTACACCGATTCAGCGCTGGTTTTTTGAACAGCCAACAGGAGAACCACACTATTTTAACCAATCTGTCATGCTCTATCGGCAGGAGGGCTATGACGAACAGGCACTACGGCGGGCGCTCCATCAGATTACGTCACATCATGATGCATTGCGTATGGTTTTTAGCTTGTCGGAGAACGGATGCACAGCATGGAACCGCAGTGTAGAGGAAGGCGAACCGTACCATCTGGAGTGCTTTGACTATAATGACAGCGATGTAAACAAGCAAGATTTGGCGAAGATAATTGAAGCCAAATGCAATGAAATTCAATCTGGTATTTCCCTAAGTGAAGGCCCGCTGATGAGACTGGGGCTGTTCCGTTGCCCGGATGGAGATCATCTGCTGGTCGCGATTCATCATTTGGTGGTAGATGGAGTGTCCTGGCGCATCCTATTTGAGGATTTGGCGACAGCTTATGAGCAAGCCTCCAAGGGTGAACAGGTGATTCAGTTACCTCACAAGACGGATTCGTTCCAAACGTGGGCCGAAAAGCTGCACGCCTATGCCAACAGCCCAGCTATGGAAAGTGAGCGGGTGTATTGGGAGGAGCTTGCAAAAGCGGAACTGGCTCCTTTGCCGCAGGATTACGGACATAACGAGCACGATAAGCCATTGATTGGCGATAGTGAATCGGTTACTGCTTTATGGACAAATGCAGAGACAGAGCAACTGCTCAAGCAGGCCAATCGTGCCTACCGTACAGAAATTAATGACCTGTTGCTGACTGCGGTAGGAATGGCGTTACAAGCATGGAGCGGAAATGATCGTTTCCTGATTAATCTGGAGGGACATGGACGTGAAGCCATCTTACCTGAGGTGGACATTACCCGAACGATAGGGTGGTTTACAAGCCAATATCCTGTTTTGCTCGATATGCCTGAAGAACTGGCACTTTCGCAACGGATTAAGCGTGTGAAGGAAGGACTGCGCGGCATCCCGCAAAAAGGGATTGGCTACGGTGTACTGAAATATTTAGCCGACCGCCAGACACAGGCACCGGAGGCATCTCCAGCCCTATTTACGACAGATCCCGAAATCAGCTTTAACTATTTGGGACAGTTCGATCAGGATATGAAAGGGAACGACTTGCAATCATCCTCATATGAAGGGGGGATGCCGCTGAGCCCGACCATGGCTCGAACGTATACGCTGGATTTTGGAGGCATCATTTCGGGAGGCCAACTGGGTCTGACGATTAGTTATAGCCGTACCAGCTATAGACCGGAGACGATCGAGCGATTGGCGAAATTATTGGAATCGAGCCTGCGAGAAATTTTGACGCATTGCATCCATAAAGAACACCCGGAGCTGACCCCAAGTGATATTTCCTATAAAGGAATGAGTGTGGAGGGTCTGGACAGCCTGTTATCTGAAATGGGTGCTGCGGGTGAGATCGACAATGTATATGCACTGACCCCGATGCAGAAAGGGATGCTGTTTCACAGCCAGCTAGATAGTCAAGCAGCCGCGAATGACGCGTATTGTGAGCAGGTTTCTTATGATATGCGAGGTCAGATGGACATTCGGGCTTTTGCAGAAAGCCTGAATATTCTGGTTCGGCGACATGAGGCGCTACGTACACATTTTTATTTTGGCAGAGATACGGAACCGTTGCAGGTAGTGTATCGAAATCGAGATTGCGGCTTTCAATATGAAGATTTACACCATCTGGATGAGGATGAAATAGATACCTGGGTGGAAAATTTCAAGCTACAAGGTAAAGCACGAGGCTTTGATCTGCGTCGGGATGTTCTGCTGCGTGTAGCGATTTTACGTACCGGAGAAGACAGCTATCATTTTGTATGGAGCTTCCATCATATCGTCATGGACGGCTGGTGTCTGTCCCTTATAAATAAAGAAGTGTTTGAAAGCTATGCAGCACTTCAGGAGGGCAGAGTACCAGAACTGGCACCCGCAGTGCCGTACAGCCGCTTTATTGAATGGTTGGAAGCACAGGATCGCAAGGCGGCAACCGACTACTGGAGCAGCTATTTATCCGGATATGAGCAGCAAACAGCATTACCAGCTGTAAAATCCGGTCGCAAGAGTGGAGACAACACGGCTAGTGATTGGGTGACGGTTTGGGAACGTGAGTTGACCCTCCGGGTGGAGGAGACAGCTAAGCGATATCAAGTGACCATGAATACGTTACTACAAACCGCATGGGGGATTTTACTGCAAAAATATAACAACCACAGTGATGTCGTATTTGGCAGTGTCGTCTCAGGCCGTCCATCGGATATTATCGGGGTAGAGGATATTATCGGTTTGTTCATTAATACCATTCCCGTTCGCATCCTTAGTGAGACAGGGGAATCTTTTGCAGAAGTTATGAAGAAAACACAGGAGCAGGCTCTGGCTTCTCATGCGTATGATACGTATCCACTGTTTGAGATTCAGGCATTGACCGATCAGAAACAGGATTTAATTAACCATATTATGGTGTTTGAAAATTATCCGGTAGATGAGCAGGTCGAAGAACTGGGAAGTGACGGGCAGGATACATTCCCGATTTCCAACGTGGTGGCTGCAGAGCAGACTAACTATGATCTGAGCTTAGTCGTTATGCCGGGAGAATGCATCAAGATTCGTTTTATGTATAATGCGTTAAGTTATGATCAAACAGGCATTGAGCGTCTGCATGGACATTTTGTGAATCTGTTGGAGCAAGTTTTGCTTAACCCGAATGTTTGCGTACAAGAGCTGGAACTGGTTACAGCGGTGGAAAAACAACAAATTACAGAAGAGTTTAATGACACTGCCTCTGCATATCCAAGCAATCACACGATCCAAAAACTGTTTGAGGAGCAGGCAGAGCGCACGCCGGATCATATTGCTGTAGCTTTGGGGCATCAATCATTGACCTATCGGGAACTGAACGAGCGAGCCAACCGTCTTGCACGTACCTTGCGCGCGGAAGGCGTAGAATCGGATCAGCCTGTAGGCATTCTGGTACAGCGCTCGCTGGAAATGATCGTAGGCATCTATGCGATCCTTAAGGCAGGCGGAGCCTATGTGCCGATCGACCCGGAATATCCGGCGGATCGCATCCGTTTTATGCTGGAGGACTCGGGAGCGAGGCTGGTGCTGACACAATCGCATTTGGCTGAGCAAGCGTCGCTGAGCTTTGATGGCAAGGTGCTGGTGCTGGATCGTGAGGACATTTACCAAGAAGACGGCTCGAATCTGGAGCCACTGGCCGGGCCACACCATGTAGCCTATGTCATCTACACCTCCGGCTCTACCGGGAAACCGAAGGGAGTTATGGTTGAGCACCATTCTGTCCTGAACCGGATTTTGTGGATGCATGATCGTTACGGATTAAATGCTGAAGATACGATCTTGCAAAAGACCGCCTTCACCTTTGACGTGTCGGTGTGGGAGCTGTTTTGGTGGTCGATGGTCGGCTCGAAGGTGAGTCTGTTGTCGGTTGGCGGGGAAAAGAACCCCGAAGACATCGTAGACACGATTGCCCGCGATGGCGTGAGCACGATGCACTTTGTGCCCGCCATGCTGCACGCATTCCTGGAGTATGTGGAGCAGCAGCCACGGGAAGTGATACAGGCGAAGCTGGGAACACTGCGCCACGTATTTGCCAGCGGAGAAGCGTTGCCGCCACAGCATGTGGCGCGGTTCCAACGGCTTGTGTCGAGCCTGGCTGGAGCGAAGCTGATCAACCTGTATGGCCCAACCGAAGCGACGGTGGACGTATCGTACTTTGATTGCGAGCCGACGGAGGAATATACGGTCATTCCAATCGGGAAACCGATTCAAAACATTCGTCTGTACATCGTGAAGGAAGGCACGGAGCAATTGCAGCCAATCGGGGTTGCAGGTGAGTTGTGCATCGGCGGCGTAGGGGTAGCCCGTGGCTATCTGAACCGTCCGGAGCTGACGGCAGAGAAATTCGTAGCTGACCCGTTTGCCGGTGGGGAAGCAGGCTATGAGCGGATGTACCGCACAGGCGATTTGGCGAGATGGATGCCGGATGGCAACATCGAATATTTGGGCCGGATCGACCATCAGGTTAAAATTCGCGGTTACCGGATTGAGCTGGGCGAGGTGGAGGCGCGGCTGGCAAGTGTACCGTCCGTACGGGATAGCGTTGTTATCGCTTTGCGGGATGGAACGGGTCAACAGCAATTATGTGCTTACTTCACTGCTGATGAACAGCTGACCATCCGTGAGATTCGAACTGCGATGTCGGCCAGTCTGCCGAGCTATATGATTCCATCCGCATTTGTACAGCTGGATCGTCTTCCGCTGACGACAAACGGCAAAATCGATCGCAAAGCTTTACCTGTGCCGGACAAAGGGCTGCACACGGGTATAGAATATGTCGCACCGCGAACCGATGTGGAGCAGTTGCTGGCAACCATTTGGCAGGAAGTGCTTGAAATTCCACAAGTGGGTATCCACGATGACTTTTTCACGTTGGGCGGACATTCCTTGAAAGTACTGGAGCTTATACGCAAAGTTCACCTTGCCACAGACATTGAGCTTCCCATCCGTAGTGTTATGGACTTCCCGACTATAGAAGAGCAGGCGCTCATATTATTGAAAGCCGATCTGGAATATAAGGCCGATAGTCCAATCATTCGGTTGAATGAACACGGTCCGATCTCGATCTTCTGCTTTCCTCCTATGCTTGGATACGGGCTGTCGTTCGCGGAGCTGGCGAAACAACTGGATCAAGACGCAGTCGTGTATGGATTGGAGTTCGTGGATGATGCTGCGGATGAGCAGGCAATGCTGGCACATTACGTTGATTTGATCGTCAGCACGCAAGCGCAAGGTCCGTATGTGCTGCTTGGTTATTCCATAGGTGGGAATCTGGCGCATAAGGTTGCTGACACACTGGAACGTCAAGGTCATGCTGTATCCGATATTTTTATGCTCGATTCGGTCAAAAGGACGGAAGCCCTGCCCTACACAGTTGAAGAAACAGAGCACGAAATTCATGACATGCTGGAACAGGTTCCCGAATCCTATCGTGAGCTGTTGAATGAAACGTACAAGCGTAAAATGATCGCTTACGCGGTGTATGGCAACCAGCTTGTGAATACAGAGAGCGTTCAAGCGAATATTCACGGCTTTGTCGCCGTTGGATCGGAAACGGTGAAGGGTACCGGAGATAATCGACTTTTATGGAAAGACGCTACACAAGGTAGCTATGAAGAGCATAGCTTGATTGGTAATCACTATGAACTGCTGGAACCCGGATTTATCGAGGAAAATGTAAGAGGCATCCGTGCCGCAATACAAAAGATAACTCGGAACACGGACAAAGACATGACACAAGATTTGGCACATCATAAATCTTGAAAATCTACGGTCGATGATTTAACGAACTGAATCACTAATTTTTTAATCTGTAACACATGAATCCTGATCGACAGCTAAGAAGCCTTCTGCTTACGCGATTCGATCAGGATTCGCTTTATCATGTGCACTCCCGTGATGGGAAGTGCGATGATTCCATAGCGCCATGCTGATGGCTCCCATACGGAGTGTAAATATCTGCTCCGCTATGCAATCACCGCACGGTTCAAATCATGAAATCAACTTCATAGGTAAGGAGGGTACTTCAATATGAAGAATAGAGGTATTGGCTACCTATCCGCATTCTTAACAACGTTGTTTCTTTGTAATCTGTTCATTAATTCGGCATGGGCAGCAGATAGTATAACACCTAATTCAGTGGAAAAAGCAGTGGACGATATCATGAGTACAGAATTGGAAAAATTGCATATTCCGGGAGCGGCCGTCGTTGTGACCCAGGAAGACCAAATTCTTTTTAGTAAAGGGTATGGATATGCAGACTTGGAGCGGAAAATGGTATTCGACCCAGCAAAGACCATTGTTCGTGTTGGCTCGCTAACCAAATCATTTAGTGCAAGTGCCACAATGCAACTGGTCGAGCAAAACAAGCTTGATTTGAATGAAAACGTGAACAGCTATCTCCACAGCTATAAAGCTACGCAATACCAAAATCAGCCTTTCAATTTGCATCAGCTTTTGACACATACCTCAGGATTGGATGAAGCGCTGTACGACATTAACAGCTCGACTCGGGCGGGCGTTTTGCCCACAGAACAGTATCTCAGCACGTATTTTCAAAATCAGCCACCTATTCGCAAACCTGGAATTCAGTATGAATACAGTAATGTCGCCTTCGGTCTGATCGGTAATATCGTGGAGCAAGTAACCGGTCAGGGACTGAATGATTACTTTCGTACACATCTATTCCAGCCGATGAATATGCCCAGCGCGACACTGGAGTTGCCATTAAATCATCCAGAACTGGCGCAATCGTATCAGTGGAAGCATGGAGCGTATTTGAAACAGCCTTTATCGTATATCAATCTGCCGGGAGCAGGAGCGTTGAACGTCACACCCAACGAATTTTCCCACTATCTGATCACTCATTTAAACCAAGGAGAGTATGAGGGCAAAGCGGTACTCCAGCCACAAATGGTAAAAATGATGCATGCACAGCAATTTGCGGCGGATGCCCGTCTGGATGGCTTGGGCTACGGATTTTTCCGTGGTCAATTGGAGACGGGAGTACCTATGCTGTGGGCTACCGGGGAAATTGATGATTTTATTTCTGAAATGGTATTGATTCCGTCCCAAAAGATCGGTATTTTTGTGATCATTAATTCAGCTGACACGGACACCCTGCTTCATGGAAAAGTCATCGATGCGATAGCCAAAATGCTGCCCTCAGAGCCGCAGGCCGTTTCGCAGTCACTAGCTCGTTCTTCCACCCAAGTGAAGCTTTCGCCAGAGATTGAGGGCGTATATCAGGTGGATTCTAATCCTGTTCATGGTTGGGGAAAATGGATTCGGATACTGGGAAGCATTACATACACCGTGCGAATTCAAGATGATCATACATTAATTGTTAAGGGAAAATACCCAAATGAGAATGAAGCAACAGACAAAGTTTTTCAAGCAGCAGGCGATGGACTGTTTGTGGAAAAGGGGGGCCAGCTTAAAATTTTGCTATATCAGGAAAACGGTACTTGGATGATGGTTGCCCCGGATAGTAAGACCATGAAGCAGACGACACTTTGGCACCGCACCTGGACTCTGCTTGTCAGCTACGCAGCCGCCTCCTTATTTTTCATCACAACCTTGCTGATTTGGATCGTAAGATATGTGATCAGAGCTATCCGTAAAACGAATAATCACATTTCGTCCAACCTTGCATTCATTGCGTCACTAAATACGATTTTTCTCGGGGTGCAGGTCATCTATGGTAACAATCAGATCGTGTATGGCTATTCCGCGTGGTATATTTGGGGAATTTGCACGCTGCCGCTCATTTCAGCACTCATTGCCGTGTGGGTATTGATCGTGAATGGCGCAAAGCTGATTACAGGGGAAAGAAGAACCCGGGCTACCGGGAAAATCCTATTTGCTGTACTCACATTGCTGCATACGGTGTATCTCTTTTATTGGAATTTCCTTCCCATTCATTATTCCTAAAGATTTACAAAACAATGCATATTCGAACATAAATGAATGCTAAAATTTGTATCTGATGCCCCCAGAAGGGCTTTAAACCAACAAACAGGAGGGAAAGAATGGGAATCTTTCGTCGTTTTACATCCCGTAGCTTCAAATATGCAACTGCTATGGTTTTCACTTTATCGTTGTATGCTGGTGTTGCGGGCAGCATACAACCGGCACGGGCAGAAGGCCCGGCGGACCCAGCCCCCTTCATTGCAGCGAAAGTGGTCAATGAGAACGCTGGTAAAAAAGTGCTGTTTGATAATACTCATGGACAGACAGCTGGCGCAGCAGATTGGGTGATTGATGGGGGATTTTCAGACTTCGGCCAAGCCCTCGCGAGCAATGGCTATGATGTACACGAGCTTCGCCAATCTACGCCCATTACTTACAATGATCTAAAGAATTATGATGTATTTGTTACAGCAGAGCCGAATATTCCTTTTAAACAGAGCGAACAGGCTGCAATGGAGCAATATGTAAAAGCAGGCAATAGTATTTTTTTCATTGGAGATCATTATAACGCGGACCGCAACAAGAATCGCTGGGACGGATCGGAGAGCATTAATGGATACCGTCGTGGTGCATGGGAAGACCCTGCGAAAGGAATGAGTGCGGAAGAAAAAAGCTCGGCAGCGATGCAGGACGTGGTCAGCTCAGATTGGCTGGGCAGCCAGTTTGGTGTGCGCTTTCGCTACAATGCATTAGGCGATATCACGGCCAATCAGATTGTCGAGCCAGCGCAGGCGTTCGGCATTACAGCTGGAGTGAATAATGTGGCAATGCATGCAGGATCAACACTCGCGATTATAGACCCTGCGAAAGCCAAGGGGATCGTATATCTCCCTAAAACCAATCAGGCTTGGGGCAACGCGGTAGATCAGGGCGTGTATAACGGAGGCGGCATTCCCGAAGGACCTTATGCAGCTGTATCGAAAGTAGGACTTGGCAAAGCTGCATTCATTGGGGACTCGTCTCCTGTCGAAGATGCAACGCCAAAATATTTGCGCGAAGAGACTGGAACCAAGAAGACAACGTATGACGGCTTTAAGGAACAGGATGACGCCGCGTTACTGGTCAATATCGTAGACTGGTTGTCCAAGAAAGAGGAGTATACCAGCCTGAAGGAAGTGAAAAGCTTACAGCTGGACCAGCCGACGGCATTACTGCCTTTTGAAGAGCCACAGGCTTCCACGGAACCACAAGCCGAGCCGTGGTCCGCTCCCGCAGCCGGCTACAAATGGTGGGATCAGCGAACGTTCAAAGCGGGGTCCTATGGCGGACCTACAGCCAGTGCGCAGCCTGTGTACAGCATCGTTCGTCAAGAGCAGCTGCCCAATGCACAGCCTTTTCAAATTCGAGTTACTGCCGATCAGCTGGCTCCCAATAGTACGATTAGCGGATTCAGCACAGGTATTTATGTAGCGGGCGGCAATCAAGTAGCCCAGATTCAAAATCTGGATGGAAGCTGGCCAACCTCTTATGGCTATAGCGGAACATTTAGTCTGGAGTCCAACGGCAAAGGACATGCCTATAAGGACTTGACGGTGCGGATCAAGCCGGGAACCAGTGGCTCAGCTAATCTTAGACTGAGACAAAACGGTAGCAATCTGCTGACCCAATCCGTCGTGCTGGCTGATGTCCCGGCCCAGCCGTTGCCCGAGGAAGGAAATACGATTCCAGCTCGTATCAGTGTCGCAGAAGCACGGAGTCTCCCGGCTGGCAAAGTCGTGACCTTAGAAGGTGTTGTGACGACAGAACCAGGTGCATTCGGTGGTCAAGCCTTTTACATGCAGGATGAAAGTGGCGGCATTTATGTATATCAGAACCAAAGCGGCTTTCACCAAGGGGATCGAGTAAAGCTTACAGCAAGCTTGGCACTGTATAATAGTGAGCTGGAATTGACCGATCCAGTGGCAATTGAAAAAACGGGAGAAGGGCAACCTCTGGAAGCTGTACAAGTCACCGAACTGAGTGATGCGAATCAAGGACAGTTGGTTGAGCTTCCTGCGGCAATTATTCGTAATGTGATCGACGCGACTCCCGTAGGTTCGTTTGAATTTGATGCAGTATCAGGTGAAGTAAGTCACCATGTGCGCATCGATGCACGTACAGGCTTAACACGGACATCTTTTCCTTATCAAGAAGGACAGCAAGTGAAACTGAAGGGGATTTCGGCGATTTTCAAAGGGAATTATCAGTTGAAACCGCGTGGACTGGATGATTTTTCAGCTCAGGCAGGCGCAGCCTTGCAGGAAGTAGAGCTTTCACTGGATCAAACGACCCTCAACATTGGGGATACGGCAGCGACACATCTCAAGGGTACGCTGACAGATGGCAGCAAAGCTGATTTAAGTCACGCTTCTGTTCAGTATATCAGCAGTCATGAATCCGTTTCGTTGGATACGTATGGAGAACTTAAAGCCCTAAAAGAGGGGAGCGCGGAGATTACAGCCAGCGTTACCTTGGAAGGTAAAACGGTCGTATCCAATCCTGTAACCGTTAGAGTCGAAAAAACCGCTGTAGGTGAAGTGCCGGGTAAACCTGTGCTGTCGCATGATAACGGACAGGACACCGGGCTGAAGGATGGCAATTACAACATCACCATGAATCTGTGGTGGGGTACGAATGGTGATGAACTCAAGTTGTATGAGAATGACAAGCTGATTGGCACCCAATCGTTGCAAGCCGCTTCCCCTGGAGAACAGCATGCAGTCATTCCTGTTACAGGCAAGACCAATGGTATCTACACGTATACTGCAGAACTGATCAACGCTTCCGGTAAAACGACCAGCGACCCGCTAACTGTCGAAGTGACTGATGCTTCCCCTGGCATTCCAGTGCTGTCTCATGACAATTGGGACGGTGACGGCACCTATACCCTTACAATGAACATGTGGTGGGGTACGAACGCCACAAAATACAACTTATATGAAAATGGAGAACTGATCGACGCCCAGGATCTGCCGAACCAAAGCCCGCAGGCCCAAAGTGCAGTCACTAACATCCAAAATCAAAAGCCGGGCACATATGAGTATCGTGCCGAGTTAGTCAATGCTTCAGGAGAAGTTTCCAGTCAAACGATAAGTGTAGAGGTAAAGGGCCTTTAAAGTAGAAATGATGGGCCGTTAAAAAGTAAGAGCATCTATTGACCTCGTGAGAGTCTATAGATGCTTTTTTATATTTTTACGAAGCGGGAATTATCATTTTAGGATTGGGTTGGCGAAGCGGAAAGTCCCTCTATATCTGAGGAGCCATAGAAGAACATGGCAACTAGAATCACAATAATGACCACCTCTGCAAAATATTCTCCATCAAACTCACTCACCACATAAGTCTCCTTTCGCCACTTGTTAATTATTTATTTTCTGTGAAAAGGCTTGTATCACCTGGTCCAGTGTCATATTGCCGTTATCATTTAAAAATTTCACCATATTATCGACATTGGATGGAGTGGATGCTAGTGTCTTGTATTTTCCTGTGAGTCCTAAAAACAATGTTGCTTGTCTGTATAAAGTCACGGAATCGACGTTTAGTTTTCCTGTTAGTAGGAGGGCTGCCACGAGGACCTCCACATTTTTTCCTTGAAGCGCGGAAAAGATAGCCGAATTACTGTTTAAGCCATTTTTCTTTTGACCGTTGGGGGGGGATTTGGATTTACGATTCCCGTTACCGTTACCGTTACCATTACCATTCTTTCCTAAGGAAGCCATTGAATCTTCCTCCCGCCATATACTGCTCCTGCCTGGTTTCCTGAAATTTGGGACAAGGGCAGCGGCACTGCATGTGCTCATCAATATACGTTATGATCATACGATATGCGAATAAGAGAGCATTGGTTACTATAAGAATCACGCTGGCTGAGGTTAGTTGGCTACTATTATCCAGTAATTTATTTCGCATGTTGGTCCGATTTAGAGTAAACTACAATAAAGAAAGCCAAATGAGCATTTGCATACATCCCAAGAGCGTTTCCAATCAGCAATGTTTAGACCGAAACAGTTTAGTTCGTTTATTGTATTTTTGAGCGTTGAATTGGAATTAAGCAAAATGCTGAAATAGGAGTTGTAGATAAAATATGTCGAATGAAGAAGTATTGTTAACTAAAGAGGGATTGGCCAAGCTGGAGGATGAACTTAAGGAACTGAAGACCGTAAAACGCAAGGAGCTAGCCGAACGCCTTAAGTTGGCTATCAGCTACGGCGATTTGAAAGAAAATAGTGAGTATCACTCAGCCAAGGACGATCAAGCATTTATGGAAACCCGCATTCTCATATTGGAGAAGATGCTGACCAAAGCCCGGGTCGTGGACGAGAGTAATTTAGACCTTAGAACCGTTAGTATCGGATCGACTGTCATTCTGAATGACATCGAATTTTCGGAGAAGATGGAATACAAAATTGTAAGTCCTGCTGAGGCGGACGTTCTGGATAACAAAATTTCCTATGAGAGTCCTTTAGGCAAGGCACTTTTGGGAAAAGAAGTGGGCAGTATCATTCATGTGGATGCACCCATGGCTGTAATTAAATATGAACTGCTTGAAATTAAGCTCACATAATTCATTCCCGATTCCCTTGTATGAGGGGGCCGGGATTTTTTATTTCTCGCTGCTTACATACCGTCCTTGTGGAGCGCAGTTGCACCCCACATTCTGGACAGGATTTTCATAGCTCCACTATAGCGTACTAAGTTAGTCCGTCATCAGGAAGCCTGCTTGCTCCAACGCAGCGCAGGCATCGTTAATTTTATCTTCATCCGAGGCATTCAAGGTATGCAGATGGATGCCTCCCGTCAGTTGGGACAAATAAGTGGCCTGGGTAGAGCTGATTTTACGAATAAAATCGTCCACTTCCTTGCGAGTTCCGACCCGTATCGGTGCAGTCAGATCCCCGTATACCGGATGCTCAACAATAACATCCTGCACACTTACACCGTAGTCCACAATCAGCTTTAGTTCCTCTTCTGTCTGTTCAGGTCGATGTTTACACACAATAATACGTGAGGCTAAGGGAGTTGCCTGACTCGCAGGCTCCATATAAATGTATCCTTGACTCGTTGCAAGGATAGGCTCTTGGCTTGCTTTTAACAGGGAAATATCCTGTACAATTACTTGTCGGGAGACGGAGGATCTGCGCGCCAGTTCGCTCCCGGTCAGTGGTGATTCGCTCTTGAGCCACAACAGTAGCTGTTCGCGGCGATCCGTACCTGACCGTTTTAAAGATTCAGTCAACGGGATAAGCTCCTTTCTTTTCGATGCGTCAGGTCTGTCAAAATATCTACCAATACATTCAATTCCTCGATGGTGGTCGTTCTTCCGAAAGAAACACGGATAAATTGTAACGCTTCACGGCCGGATGCTCCAAGCGCCTGTAAGGCAGGCGAAGGATCGTGGTGTCCGGCAGCACATGCGCTTCCAGTTGATATACAGACACCTCTGCGATTACATTCCAGCATAACATATTGTCCCTCGTAACCGTGAAAAAAACATCCTACTATATGATGAAGCACTGCTTTATTCTCGCTTTCCTGTACGACCCAACGTAACGGAATGGACCTTTCCTGAATTTTCGTAATAAAGTGTCTTCTCAGGGTAGCATATCGCTCCTGATGCGCCTCCATCTGTTCGGTCATCATTTCTGCCGCCGCGACAAAGGCTGCAATCCCGGGAACATTAACCGTTCCAGGACGAAATCCGTTTTCATGTAGTGTATCAGGGTACACGGGACGCCACGGGGTTCCGGGTTTGAGATATGCAGCACCGACACCTTTGGGGCCATACACTTTATGGCTCGATACAGAGAGTGCATCTACTCCCATGGCTTCTACATCTACGAGAATATTCCCAAATGTCTGTACCGCATCACTATGCAGTAAAATACCCCGTTCGCGTAGCAGGGGAGATAAGGAAGCAAGGTCCTGAACCAGTCCCGTTTCCGAATTGGCGTGTTGTACGGATACAAGTCCGGTGTTTTCTCTCAGATGAGGTAAAAGAGCTTCGCGAGTCATTCGTCCTTCCCGATCCGGTTGCACAATGGTCAGTTCATAGCCCTGCCGTTCCAGCAGTGTAGCAAGGTTGTACATCGAGTGATGTTCCAAAGCGCTCATGATCCAATGCTTTTTATGCTGTGGCAACCCGTTCAGGATCGATTGCACGATCAACATATTGGATTCTGTTCCTCCTGTCGTAAAATAGATGCCTTCCTTTTGCCCGCCAATCATATTTGCCATCCGTTGCCTGCTGTAATCCAGCGCGTAGGCTGCTTGACCGCCCGCATCATGGAGGCTGCTGGCATTTCCGAATATTTCCTTATTTAATACGTTATACATATTTAAAGCTTTGTCACACATAGGTGTGGAAGCGGCATAGTCCAGAAAAATCACAGCAATTCCTCCCTGCTTAAAAATAATTCCATTCAAAAACTCTTGAGATTATTGTAGGCATGTGTAAATATAAGTGTCAAGACACTTGTAAACATATATGTACACAAAGCGGTTATCTTTTCGTGAGAGCGGGAACGATCAGCCGCATCGATATGGAGGGATTCTAATGTCTATGCTTAACGTTTTACAAGGAAATCGAGGGCTTATGCCAGAGTATTATAAGACACTGACGGTTGCTGACATGGAGCAGCGAGTGGCCGAGCTGAAACAAAAATGGGGACCCAAGCTGCTCATACCGGGCCATCACTATCAGAAGGACGAGGTTATTCAGTTTGCCGATATAACAGGAGATTCTCTACAGCTAGCTCAAATGGCTGCGCAAAATCAGGAAGCGGAGTTCATTGTATTTTGTGGGGTTCATTTTATGGCGGAGACAGCGGATATGCTGACTACTGATCGACAGACTGTTGTCCTGCCGGATATGCGTGCAGGTTGCTCGATGGCAGATATGGCGAATGTGGAGCAGACAGAACGAGCATGGAAGCATTTACAGGAGTTGGTAGGAGATACGATCATTCCGTTAACGTATGTAAATTCCACAGCAGAGATCAAAGCCTTTGTAGGACGGCATGGTGGGGCTACCGTGACTTCTTCGAATGCTAAGCAAGTGCTGGAGTGGGCGCTGAAGCAAAAGGAACGTATTTTGTTTTTACCGGATCAGCATTTAGGTCGCAATACGGCTTACGATCTTGGAATTCCGCTAAATGAAATGGCCGTATGGAATCCAATGACAGATCAGCTTGAGACTGAACAGGACCCAGCAACCGTAAAAATTATTTTATGGAAAGGGCATTGCTCTGTTCATGAAAAGTTTACAGTAGATCATATTCGCAACGTTCGTGAGCATGATAAGAACGTCCGGGTCATCGTTCACCCCGAATGCTCTCATGAAGTCGTACAGCTCGCAGATTGCGCGGGCTCCACAAAATTCATCATCGATACCATTCACGCGGCAGAGCCGGGGACCCAATGGGCTGTTGGCACAGAAATGAATCTCGTGCAACGAATCAAGCAGCAGTACCCTGAACAGCAGATTGAATCGCTCAATCCCGATATGTGTCCCTGCCTGACCATGAACCGGATCGATCTTCCCCATTTACTGTGGGCAATGGAGCAGTTTGATCGGGGTGAGCCTGTGGGTGTGATTCGTGTGGATGCTCAGATCAGACAGGATGCTGTATTAGCATTGAATCGTATGCTTGCTATCCGTTAACCTTTTGCTGTTTCAGCGAGAATGCTGCTTGAAATCTTTGGTTTGTGATCCAACCTGTATCTCTAATTAAAGATTAGTCGCTTGTCCGGTTTCGTGCTATAATTGTAGCAACAAACCGAAGGAGGTGAATCCCTTGTTTGAGCTTCAAGATCTACTCCCTTATTTATTTACAATCGGCTTGCTGTGCACAGTGACTTATACGTATCTCGCTCATTTGCACGGCAATGTACCCGAATGCTGGGTCGAAGGCGGGCCCGTGAGGTCTCATACTTCTCCGCAGATGCCGATGTCTGCCCGTGGACAGGACATGCCTGTCCGGCTGGCCCGACATATCCGGCGTAAAGAAGCGCCGGATGAAGATGCATCCGATTGTTCTCCCTCGTTGAACGATGGCACAGCCAATCAACGAGGAGGAACATATGAAACGATTCAAGGGATTCACCTTTTGGGGTAAAAAAGAACGGATATTTGGATTAATGGTAATATTGGCAGTGGTTATGTTGTTGTCTGGTTGTGGTGCGAATGCTGCGGAGATAAATGCACAGACACCCGGATTTTTTAATCATTACGTGGTGTTCCCGCTTTCTTGGCTTATTCAGCAATTGGCGCAATGGTTTGGTGGAAGCTTTGGGCTGGCGATTATGACTTTGACATTCATTGTCCGTCTGGCCTTACTGCCTCTTATGATGCGTCAAACGCGTGCCCAGCAGGGGATGAAGCGCAAGATGAGCGCCATGCAGCCCGACTTGGACCGAATTAAGAAGAAGTATGAAAACAAGAAAGATACCACCAGCCAGCAGAGTATGCAGCAGGAAATGATGTCGCTTTACAAAGAGCATCAATTCAATCCGCTTAATATTGGTTGTCTGCCTATTCTCATTCAGCTTCCGATCTTGAGCGGGATGTATACTGCAATCCGCTTAACACCGGAACTGGCGTCTCACTCTTTCCTATGGTTCCGGCTCGGACAGCCGGACTGGATTTTGGCAATTGTCGTCGCAGTTGTATACTTGGCACAGGCTAAGCTTTCTCAGTTTCAGATGACGCCTGATCAGCGCAAGCAATTTGCGATCATGGGCTATCTTTCACCGATTATGATGGCGGTCTTTTCCTTCAATGCCCCTGCTGCCATGCCGTTATATTGGACAGTAAGTGGCACCTTCTTGCTGCTTCAGTCGCTGTGGTTCCGCAGACGCTATCCAATAGAGGAAGCAGAGAGTAAGGTTAAACTTGGAGAAGTCACACCAACCTAAATAGTAGATGATGATTGTTTAACTTGGGAATTGCGTTTGTAGTATGCCATGTGTAATCATAGGATGTCATTCGAGCCGTTTATAAGGCTTGAATGGCGTCCTTTTTTGTTGCTGCTTTTTTCGCTACATTCCGCTTGCGATTTTGTAGTCAATATGAAATTCTTATATAATAAAATGATTCTGAAAGTGATATTTTTTGAAAACGGGTTTCATCATTTGGAGGAGTAACTAATTCTTTTAATGAAATGATAAGAGAAAAGTGGGCAAAGTAAGACCTATTGTAAGCTAATGCTGCACTTTGTTTTATCACGCAATGAAATTATGGAGGAACTATAGAAAATGAAGCAAACAGCAACAAAGCTGCCCATTTCCTTGGCTCTGCTCACATGTATAGTATGTGCATTCGGTTTTGGCTTAATCGCATTATGGGTGAGTGACCATCAAGTTCGGCATTTTGACCATGAAATTATTTCGGTTATTGGACAACTGGAGTCGCCCGCCATGACCCGTGTAATGAAATTTTTCACCATGATCGGCAGCGGGATTCCAGTTGTGATCATCATTTTAATGACCATGTTCGTGCTCTATAGAGTATTGGGACACCGCAGAGAACTGCTTTTTTTGGCGGCTGGTGTATTGGGATCGGTAATGCTGAATACGATACTGAAAGTGCTTTTTCAGCGTGCGAGACCGGAGATTAACCGTATTATTGAAGAGAATGGATACAGCTTTCCAAGCGGACATTCCATGACAGCTTTCAGCATGTACGCGGCGCTGACATTTTTAGTGTGGAAGCATGTTCCTTCTAGGCTGGGGCGTATCCTTCTCATTGTGCTCAGCAGCCTGCTGATTGTAGCAATCGGGACGAGCCGCATTTATTTGGGTGTACATTATCCTAGCGACGTTGTGGGTGGCTATTTTATGAGTGGCTGCTGGATGGCAGCTTGTATTTGGTTTTATCAGCGGTTATAAAAAAGCAGACGCTTTAGCGTCTGCTTTTCATTTGGACAGAGGAAGTGTATTCAGTCATCTTGGTTCTGGCTTGTTCACCGGGCTTGATCCCCAGCTTCTGCTCCCATTTTTCATAAAATATAATAGCCGCCTGCATGAAGATGCCCGGAAGCTTCCGACTTCGAATGAATTGATGAACGCCGACGGCACAACCTGCACCAATAAGCGCGCCTGCCAAAATATCTGAGGGATAATGCACTCCAGTCCACACGCGGGATACTGCGATGAGTACAGCCAAGATAACCCAGAGAACACGAAATTTTTGATGATGAATCCATAAAATAGTAGCTAGAGCAAACGCTCCAAGTGCATGGTTACTTGGGAATGAAGCATTGGGATCATGATGAATAAGCTGAATGACTAAATGTCCGACAAAAGGGCGATCTCTGTAAAACAAATGTCCAAGACCCCAACTCATTACAAAACCGATACAAACCGTTATAACGGCTTCTAAAACCATCATTCGATGCGGCATTTTAAAGGTGAACCAGTAAATCAGCAAAGCCACTCCGAATAAATACGGTGCATATTGCGCCAAGAAACGCATGGTTCCATTCAAAAAGGTGAGGGAATTAGCCAGTTCATTGATCCAGTGAAATAAAGCATAGTCTACATTAATTAACATGAATAAATTACTCCTTAACATCAAAAAATTGAATAACAAAGTTATATTATAGAGCGACTACACGGATAAAAGCTTAAAATCAAATAAAAAATGAATGTCATTTCCGTTACTCATTTGTTTTTTCTATAGAAAATAGGTGGTTTTGCGATGGAAAAGTCGGTGCTGGTCATTGATGATGAAGAGAAGATATCCAGATTGCTTCAGTTGGAGTTATCCCATGAAGGATATGCAGTTGAAATCGCACAGACGGGCAGAGAAGGATTGGAAAAAGCTCTAGCACGTACATGGGATATCATCATTCTGGATGTCATGCTGCCGGAGATGAACGGGGTCGAGGTGCTGAAGCAGATTCGAAAAGTGGACAATCATACACCAGTAATTATGGTCACTGCACGTAACTCGACTCCTGATAAGGTTTCAGGTCTGGATGAAGGCGCCAATGATTACATTACGAAGCCTTTTGAGATTGAGGAGTTATTAGCGCGGATGCGGGCCAGTATGAGGCATCAAATGGAGTCAACAGCTACCGCTTCACAAAAAGAGGACAAGTTGTCATCCAGGCTCCAAGTGGATAGCTTGGTGTTGGAACGCAAGACTAGGTCAGTGGTGCGGGAAGGAAACCGAATCGAACTGACGCCCAAAGAATATGATCTGCTTCTCTATCTGATGGAGCACAAAAATCAGGTATTGCAGCGGGATCAATTGATTCAAAACGTGTGGGGGTTTGATTTTGTCGGTGATACGAATGTCGTAGATGTGTATATCCGATATGTTCGCAAAAAAATTGATCATGGATACAAAAGGAAATTAATTAAAACCGTACGTGGTGTGGGGTACTGCATCAGGGAGGAAGAACATTGAAGCTGCGGACCAAAATCACCCTGCTCAGTTCTATTTTAGTGATGACAATACTCCTGTTTGTGGATGTCACGGTTCATCTGTTGTTCGTCAAAATCGCTACGCGAAATGAAAGAGAAGTGCTGCAAAATAAGTGGACTGAAATCATTGCCGAAACCGGACACACCATGATTCTGAAGAATGCATGGAGTCCAAAACTGAGAGATGAGCTTTCCGGAGATACTATTCTGAGGGTGTTTGATCAGCAATCCCGACTTCTGTATGAAGTAAGTCGCCAGTCCCGCTTTAAGCTGGGCGATATACGTTTTAACATTTCTCAAAGCTCTCAATTGACTGATGTACAGGATCATAAAATTCTGGTAATCCATCTCCCTGTGCTTTCTCCGGAGGGCAATCAGAAGGGGACGCTGGAGATCGTGGAAAAATGGGATGCACTCGAAACCAATCTCGATATTTTAATATCGATTCTCATCACTTCGACTGTAGGAGCAATGTTGCTAAGTTTGGTAGGGAGCACGATTTTGGCGAATGCCATATTGCTGCCGATTTCCAGTAGTATTCAAACGATGCAGGAAATTGAGAGAAGCTTGAAATTCAAAAAAATCCCCGCTGGCAGTCATAATCAAGATGAATTGTCGCAAATGACCGCTACTTTTAACCGAATGATGGAGAGATTAGAAGAAAGCTTTCAGAGCCAGCAGCAGTTTGTTTCAGATGCCTCACATGAGCTGAATACCACGCTTATGATTATTGAGGGCTATGCCAACATGTTGCGACGGTGGGGCACGCGTGATGAGGACATTCATAAGGAATCCATTGAATCGATCTATGAAGAAACTCAGCGAATGCGTACGATGACACAGCAGTTGCTGACTCTTGCCTCCTCACAGCAGAAAGACCCTGAGCCGCATGAGCGGATAGAAATGATCGGTTGTTGTCAACAGGTAGTAGCGCATCTCAAGCCTGTACATGATCGTCAAATTTCTATTTTGACCGAAGAGAAAGAAATTTGGCTGGATGCCAACCTGACAAAAATGAAGCAATTGCTAGTGATCCTGCTGGATAATGCATTAAAATACAGCTCGGATGAGATTGAAATAGGGTTATCTACCGATGAAAAGGATGTCTATATCCGGGTTAAGGATTATGGGATCGGAATACCTGAGGGCCAGATCAAGCGGGTCTTCGAACGATTTTATCGGGTAGATAGTTCCAGGCATCGAAAAACCGGAGGGACCGGGCTGGGGTTGCCGATTGCCAAGGCAATTACAGATGCCCATCAGGGTACGATACGTATGGAGAGCGTAGAAGGAGAAGGAACGGTAGTCATCGTCACGCTGCCCCAAAGACAACAGGAAAGGCTGTCCCTCCAGTAGAAATATCTACTCGCGGAACAGCCTTTTTATTGTTATTTGTAAGTTAAGCATTCGGTGGATGGGAATCATCTAAAATTTAACCTAGAGGACACGACGTGCTGTTGTGTAATTGCGGCTCCACCATCCCGAATTTAGATCTGTAACCGTTACGCCGCCTTTACCATACGTATGCAGAATTTTGCCGTTCCCCATGTAAATGGCTACATGATGAATTGGCGCATAGAAAAAGACCAAATCGCCTTTTTTCAGCTGACTACGCGGTACGAAAGTGCCAACAGTTGATTGCTGTCTGGACGAACGTGGAAGCTTGATGCCATTTTGTGCAAATACATATTGAGTGAATGAAGAGCAGTCAAAAGATCTTGTATTGCCTGCTGGGGCTCCATGTTGATAACGCACACCCATAAACTGGGAGCCTTTAGAAATAATCCGATCAGCTTTACTTGCCGAAGCAGCATGAGTGGTGGCTGGTCCAACGACGAAGCTCCCTGCGCTCAATGCCAAAGTCATAGTAAAGCAAATACCCATCCACAATTTTTTAGAAGTATGTTTCATATATAAATTCCTCCGTTATTCGTATTGTGTTGATGTCCTGAAATGACAATAACACAAATAAAATGTCCGGAATTTACCACTCATGGTTACAAACCTGTTACCCCAACGCTTTGTCCTCATTTATTAGAAAACGATGAGAATTTTCTCCTTAATTTTTGCTTGACAAATTGTATAGACTCCCCTTATAGATAGGCTCGTATGGCAAAAAGCGACTTGCAGACGATTGGCACAAGCAATCACGCAAAATATACATACCTATATACTACACTTTATAACTTGTACGGGAGTATGCTCTGATTCCCGTTGACATCGTAAGGATCACACCGCATTTCCGGTCAGGAAGGGGAATTCGTATGGCTTCAAAGCAGAATAAAGCACTCAAAAAACGGCGTCTAACCATTGTTCAGGTCATTTCCAACTATCCCGATGCACAGCCGGTACCCTCTAACAAAGGCGGAACGGAAAAGGTCGTGCATGAATTAACTGAGGAATTGGTGAGACGAGGGCATCAGGTATCTCTTTTTGCCGCCCGTGGGAGCAGGAGCAGTGCGCGGTTGATTACCTATCCCAAGGGTTTGAAACATAGTCAGATCCCCCAATATGTACTCCGGCATATGCCTTCCAACACACATATCATTCATGACCATACTTTTCGTTCTTCTGTGGGGCGTAGGAAGCTGCCTTGTCCATCAGTATGCACCGTTCATCTTCCGGTGAAGAGACACGGTAAAAACCCGGTATATGTCAGTAAACGAGCACGTCAGCTGATGGGTAGGGGCAAAGGTTTTTATATCTATAATGGTATCAACACCCATGAATACGAGTTCAGCAGTGAGAAGCGTGGCTACTTGCTGTTTATGGGCAGAATCATACGAGATAAAGGTGTATTGCAGGCCATTCAGGTTGCAGAACGAACAGGAAAAAAACTGCTTATTGCAGGTCCTATCAAAGCTCCAGAATTTTTCCGTAAAGAGATTCAGAAACGAATTCAGCGCAATCCGAATATACGCTATGTAGGTGCAGTTGGAGGCGCTCAGAAACAGAAGCTGCTGAAACATGCAGAGTGTCTGCTGTTTCCGACACTGTGGGAAGAGCCGTTCGGACTCGTAATGGTAGAGGCCATGGCTTGTGGAACACCGGTGCTGGCATTAAAAAATGGCTCCGTTCCCGAGGTACTATCAGGCTTTCCACAGTTGATTTGCAAATCGGTTAGCCAAATGGTACGAAAAGCACAGCAAAAAAACTACCCGTCACCAGCGAAGCTGCGCTTGTATGTGACTCAAAGATTTACGAACAAACAGATGACCAGTAACTACTTAAGACTATATCGTGAAATCATCCGTCGGCGAGAACAGAAGAGAGGACAACGACAGCCTATACGGAGGTGAAGGGGATGCAGGTCAAACGATATATGCTCGGAAATGGCTCTTGGGCAACTCCTTATTATATAGTCACAGGGGGGCAGAAAGGTCCGTGTGTGATGGTGGTCGCGGGGATACATGGTAATGAAATAGCAAGCATACGAGCTGCTGAGAAACTGGTGAAGCTTTTGAATCAGCAAAAGCTGCGATTTAGCCAGGGTAAGCTTATAATTGTACCGATTGTAAACCAAAAGGCTTACCGCAAACGGATTAGAGGAAAACCTGATCTTAATCGAACCTTTCCGCGCAAAAAAAAGCAGTTGGCAACACAACCACTTTCCGCTGCTCTATTCAAATTAACACAAAAGCATCAACCTGAATGGTATCTTGACTTGCATGAGGCCAATGGATTGTCACAAAAGGATGCCGAGGTGCTTGGTCAAACGCTAATCTCCAATAAGGCCAACCCGGTGGTTCCTGCGGTTCGTCGGGTTATTAAGCGAATGAATCGCTCCATCCAGGTGAGCGACCGACATTTCAACATTCGGCTGCATGAGCTTCCAGGTTCCTCCCGCACCGCCGTAGCCCGTATTTTAGGTGCACGCGCGGTTACCGTGGAAACGGGTTGGAGCCTGCCTAAGAAAGTACGCATACACTATCAGTTGGAGATCGTTCAGCATTTTTTAAAAGAAGCCGGAATAGTCAAAGGCAACTGCATCACAAAATAATATCGCTTCTGGAGCAAGGGCTTTTTCACCTTGCTCAGAAGCGATTTTTTATGTGCGACCTGCGACCTTCGTTCAGAATCCGTAGCGTGCTGATGTTATATCTGAGGATTTTGCAAAAATCTAATAAGCGACTTCCAATGAACAATATATAGATCGAAATGGTCTAGTTCGTCTATATATTGCACTTTGGAGCGACTGGAATCGAATTTTGCAAAATCCTGATCTATGTGTTGTCAGGTCTCGGATTTATAGAAGGCGTTCACCAAGCTGTTCCCCAGACGTACCTCAATCAGCTCCAGTGGTGTATCCAGATCGGCACGGATTGTGTGATGCGTATCGACCGGAATGCTAAATACAGAACCGCTTGCCGCAGCAAAACGTTCTCCGTTCAGCATGACCTCTCCCCGGCCGGACACGATCGTCCATACTTTAAGTCCACTGCCGTGAATAAGGCCATTCAAGCGTTGATCTGGCAGTACCGTCAGCCGTATGGCCAGTATATCGTTCAGACTCCGATGATCAAATTCGTCCAGCACCCGGTAACTGCCCCATGAGGTTTCACCATGCATGGGGTGAAGTTGAAGTTTACCTAGCTGCTCCTTGATTACGTGGGCATGGCTCTTGGACGCAATGAGAATGCCATCGGGACTCGCGGCAGCAATAATATCTTCCACACCTATGACATGAAGCGGATAGGGTAGCTCATTAACGATATGCGTGCCATGAGTCTGCCCACTAATCTGTCCACGCCCGATCACTTGACTGCTTAGCTGCTCTGTTAGGGCCTGCCAGTTGCCGATGTCGTGCCATTCACCATCGTAGGGCAGGACAATGGCATGTTCAGCACGCTCTGCAATCTCTTCGTCGAAACTGCGAACCGGGAGGCTATCATACATCGCGCATAATGCTTTATCGTTCAGCGGCAGATCACTTCGCTCCATACAGGACAGCATATACCGTAATGTAAAAGCGTAAACACCACAGTTCCACAGCGCGCCCTGATGAATAAGCTGTTGTGCTCCGGCGAGATCCGGCTTTTCTGTGAAGCGAGCAACTTGCGCATAGGAAGTTTTCCCTTCCCGTATCATTTGCAGACCCGGAATGACATAGCCGTATTGGTCGGAGGGATGAGTGGGCCTTGTCCCAAGCATAGCCAGATCGGCTCCGCTCTCAAACAATATGCCGGAGAGCGCTGCTATGCTATGGAAGAAATCCTCTCCTGCAAACATGTCCGCTGGAGCAATGCAGAGAACTTCATCCAGCCCTGTACCTCTGGTGTGAAAATAAGCAGCTGCCAGTGCAGCAGCGGTGAAGGTTCCCCGTTTGGCAGGTTCGCCCAGAACGGGCAGACGACCTTCTGTATGGCGAAAGGCTAGATTTACCTGACTCCGATGAGCCAGAAGCAGGGCAGAGGAATCCAGCCCGGTTAAGGTAAGCTGACGGTACACCCGACCGAGCATAGATTCCTTTCGCCCGTCAGGAGCGGGCAATAACCGGAGAAACAGCTTCGACCGGATTTCGTTGGATAGTGGCCATAGCCGTTTTCCGGCACCACCGCATAATAATACGATGCGCACGGACGTTTCCTCCTTCAATGCAGATCCATTTGAACTGCATCATTTTGCAGGATTTTAAAAACTATTTTAGCGATGATTCATTCTTTGTTTTTGGAGCAAGTTGGTACACCTTGCGTTGATGAAAAGATAAGGAGCGATAGCTCTTGGCCAAGACATCCAATTGTTTTTGCGACAGGGAAGAAGCCCGACTATGAAGCGCTTTATTCAATGACTTGCGCAAAATCATCCTAGAGGGTTGATGGCTGTATAAATAGTTGGCATACGTTTCATACTCGGAAAACCCAAACTGTTTTGTCCGGTCTATACTGTGAATAATTGCATTGTACCAGGGTTTCCCATGTCGTGCCTCGATAACTTGCTTGAGCCGGGTAAGCCGCGCTTTTTCAAAAAGCATATAGTGAGTAACAAAGGACTTTGGTGAGGGAGCCTTAACGCCCATCAGCTTGTGATAGGTGCGAAAATACTCTGGCTGGCTCCAATTGCGGTAGTAAAAAATCGTTTTTTCGTCTTTACGGAATGTATGTGGACGAATCAAAATCGTGTCCGCATCAATGACGAGGAAAAAAGAGGCTTTACTGATTTTGTCGCCATTCATTTTGAGCAATTGTTGATACAGCCAGCCTGAGCGGTCCCAGCGTGTTGTCCCGTAATGAATATGTTTTTTGGTGATGGGCAGCACCATTTTTTCGTCAATAAATGTACATTTCTTGCTTACGCAAAGACGGCGAATCCCGGTGCTTTGTGGTGAAATGATATAAATAGTTCCAATTCGGTGCTGCACGTGACGGCGCAGACTGTCAATCACCAGCGGTAGTGTGACAATATCTTTATCAATTGCGGGGATCAGAACATCGATTGTAAGGGAACTCTTCCGTGGCCCATCCGATTGCGCTGACATGTTATTCACTCCCTATATGTGCAAATATACGCTCCCAGCGTCTCCCAATATCGTATGCTTGGACAGGCGCTTTCGACCGGGCAAGGTCAAACGTCCATTTCTGTGCAGGACAGGGCTGATGAAGCTTCGAATGGGGAGTTAGCGCATACGATAGATTGATCTTTTTAACAGGAGCGTTCTACCTGAGAGTAGAGAGGAGAGGGGCAAGTGAATTCTTCACAAGCGCAGGCGTTGCGCAGCAAATGGCATAAAACCCAATTGTTGCTCCAGCATGGCAGCATCAAACCTTATGTACCTGAAACTCGGAAATATAACAAAGCAAATTTGAAGTCAATGCTGGAGAAGTACGGTATGGTCTATGTAAAACCCGAGCGAGGTACCTTTGGTAAAGGTGTAATGAGAGTAGAGCAGGAGGCTGGCCAGCGTTTCGCCTATCAATTTGAGGAAACGCGTCAGGAATTCAAACATTTGGATGCACTATATACCAGCCTATCGAAACATACGGGGAAGAAAAGTTATCTTATTCAAAAGGGAATCCATTTACTACGCCATCAAATGCGTTATTTTGATATTCGGGTCATGGTGCAGCGTAATGAAAAAGGGCTATGGGAATCTACCGGAATTATTGGACGTCTGGGTCATCCCCGTAAAATCGTGACCAACTATCATAGTGGCGGTAAGCCGATGGCCTTGGAGCAGTTACTAAAATCCCATTTATCGCAAAGCAAGCAGGCGGAGCTGGTCAAGAAACTAAATGAACTGGGTCTTACCATCGCCAAACAACTGCAAAAAACATATCCAAATTTCCGGCAAATTGGTGTGGACATTGGACTGGATCATCGCTTTACCCCATGGATTATTGAGGTGAATACGAAGCCGGACCCATATATATTTAACCAATTATCAGATAAGTCCATGTACCGGAAAGTATTAAGCTATTGGCGACTGGCTAATGAAAAAAGGAAAGCCACCGCCCCAAGCAAAGATACAATTAAAGATACAAATAAAAATAAAGATAAGAAAGTAGTTCAAGATCCTAAAAAAGAAAAAATATCTTGACCAGTAGATTACTACATTGCCAGCCCACTCCTATATGAACAATGGAGTGGGTTATTTAAAATTGAACAACCTGTGACCCTGTGCTATGCTTACATGAAAGAGAAGCTAGACGTACTATTGATGATCTTTACTATGCGTATAAACATCTGATGATACGACGAATAGAAAGGATGTGCAGCCATGAATTCTGTCATTGAACTTAACAATGTAAGCTGGAAGAGAGATAACCGCACCATACTGAAACAAATCAACTGGCAGGTAGCTGAGGGAGAGCACTGGGCTGTACTCGGCTTGAATGGGTCAGGTAAAACAACGATGCTCAATATGATTAACGGTTACATATGGCCAACCACAGGGAGTGTCGGTGTATTGGGTCATACCTTTGGGGATGTGGATCTGAGGGAGCTGCGCAAATCTATTGGTTGGGTCAGTTCCTCTTTACAGGAAAGAATTAATGGGAGTCAGCGTACGCAGGATGTTGTTATTAGCGGCAAATTTGCCTCCATTGGACTTTATGATCAGACGACGGATACAGATTATGAACAGGCCGTTCAGCTTATGACGCAACTGGGATGTGCTCATCTCGTGGATCGGTTGTATCAGGGATGCTCACAGGGAGAAAAGCAGAAAGTGCTTATCGCCCGCGCATTAATGGCCTCGCCCAAGCTACTGATTTTGGACGAGGCGTGTAATGGTTTGGACTTTTTTTCCCGGGAAGCATTACTGGATAGCATTCGCCAGTTATCGGAGTCGCCGGCTTCGCCGAATTTACTGTATGTTACACATCATATCGAAGAAATTCTACCGATGTACACGCATACGATTTTAATCCGCCGGGGCACGGTATTTGCCAAAGGTAAAACGACTGATATTCTAAGCAGTGAAACGCTTAGTGCTTTTTTTGAAACACCTGTGCAAGTAGAATGGAGACAGAATCGCGCATGGCTCTCTATGGTGTAGAGAGTCTTTTTTTCTCGCTAACCTGCTACCAACATAATCAGAATAGGCAAAATCAGGAATGAGGCAAGCGTGCTCCACAGGATGCAGGTGGAAACCAGTTTTGGCGATGCATTAAATTTTTCTGCTAAAATGACAGCATTCACAGCAACCGGCATTGAGGCCAGAATGAAGAGAACAGAGAACAAAAGGCCTGAAATTCCGAGTATCAGCATAGCAAGACAAGCCGCAAGCGGGGAGAGTAGAAGCCGAATTGTTAGTCCGGCGTAGCTGGCTTTTTTAATAGACGACTCCAGCTTGAATATTTTCACATAAGCCATCTGGGTACCCAGGATCGCCAGCACGACCGGAGAATAGGCGGCAGCAATCATCGAGACGCCTGATTGAATCCCTGAGGGAAGATGCCAGTCCAACAGCCGCAGTCCGATGGCGAGTAGAGCTGCATAGATCGCAGGAAGTGAAAACACCGACTTAACAGCACTTCGAACAGAAAATTCAGAGCGGGCTGCAAAGTAAACGCCAATGGTATTGACCATAATTATCTGGATGACGACATACACGGAGGCTTTATCCAGACCGAGCTGCCCAAAGGCAAGTAAAATTAGGGGCAGGCCATAATTTGCACTATTGGTCAGTGTGGAGATTAAGGTAAGTCCAGCCGTTTCCGGAGTGCTCAGTCTAAAGATTTTCCCTGCTAATTGTGCAATCCCCCACAACAGCAGCAGGTTCAGTATTGAAAAAGCGGCAGTCTGCGCCACATCATGCCAGGTAAGCTGTGCTTTGAGTAGCGTGTCCAGAATCATTGCGGGGCTTAAAAAATATAAATACAAAGTCGAGAGCGGTTTCGTTTCCAGCTTCATGAATTTTCCAAGTAAAAATCCGGCGATCACCGGAATGGACAGCGGAACGATAACGGATAATAGAGTTGAAAGTACGATTTGAATCATGAATTCCACCCATCCTTTCTGTAATGACATTTTCCATTATAAGACGCTACTTTCGAGCCCGTCCAAGATGAAAATACAATCAAGTCCATAGGTAAATACTATGAAGATTTCGACACTTATTGTGAAAATAACAAAAGGGATGCCCACAGCCATGATGAACGGCTAATAGGACATCCCTTTTGTTATAATAAACTAATGATACTGCTGATTTATGCAGTAGCCATGGTTTCCGCTTTGGTTCGGCAATCGTCAGAGCAATAGTGCTGATGCTGTTCTTCGCAATCCGGACATACGATATGCTGGAGATTGCAGACTGGGCAGTTGATATAATGATCGCTCGGCGTTTCACAATGGAAGCACTTACCGACAATGACGTCCTCATCCGTATGATTGATCGGAATCGAGATTCGTTCGTCAAATACGTAACATTTACCGTCAAACAAACGTCCTTGTACTTCCGGGTCCTTGCTATAGGTCACAATGCCGCCATCCAGCTGGCCTACATCGTTAAATCCTTCTTTGATCAGAAGACCCGATAACTTTTCGCAACGGATACCTCCGGTGCAGTACGTCAGGATTTTCTTGTCCTTGAACTGAGTCATATTGTCGCGAATCCATTGTGGAAATTCACGGAACGATTCGACTTCGGGGCGAATCGCCCCACGGAAATGACCGATGTCATATTCATAGTCATTACGTCCATCCAGAACAACTACATCTTCATCTTGAAGCTGTTCATAAAACTCCTTTGGAGACAGACGCTTACCGCTAATTACATTAGGGTCCAGCTCATCTTCATGACGCAGCGTAACAAGCTCCTGACGATGGCGTACAAATATTTTCTTGAACGCATGACCGTCAGACTCATCTATTTTAATAACGATATCGTGGAATTTCGGATTGGCGCGCAAATCACGCATATATTGCTCCGTTTGCTCTACTGTACCAGACAGTGTTCCGTTGATTCCTTCCGCAGCAATCAAGATTCTTCCCTTGACGCCCAGCTCCTTGCAGTAAGCCAGATGCTCCGCCGTAAAGGTGGCAGGATCTTCAATGTTGACATATTTGTAAAACAACAAAATCCGATAAGTATGTTCACACATGTAAAATCACCCTCTGATTCAAGTCAAAGTTTTTTAAAAGCAATTTTAAATGTACCACATTCTTTTAGTTAGTCAACTTAAATGTATAAAAAGTGGAAATGGAAAAGGAGACGAGCGACAAAAGTAAGGGTTTACATTATAATAGTTACGTATCGATGAGGGGATTTTTGGCAGCTGGATGAGTTCTACTGGATGAAAGGATGAATGAAATGAAACATCATTTGACAGCGAATACACCACCTATGGGGTGGAATAGCTGGGATTGCTACGGTGCAGCAGTACGGGAAGAGGAAGTACGGGGAAATGCTCAATATATGGCGGAGCATCTGAAGGAATGCGGTTGGGAATATGTCGTGGTGGATATTCAGTGGTATGAGTCAGGAGCAGTATCTTCACAGTATCGCCCGTTTGTCCCATTGGAAATGGATTCATTTTCACGTCTTATTCCAGCGGTGAATCGGTTTCCTTCGGCAGCAGATGGACGAGGCTTCCAAGCTCTTGCGGAATATGTACACGGTTTGGGATTGAAATTTGGTATACATATTATGAGAGGCATTTCCCGCCAAGCGGTGCATCAGAATACCCCGATTTTGGGAACCACAGCCACGGCGAGACAAATTGCGCATCCCAACTCTATTTGTCCCTGGAACACAGATATGTATGGGGTAGATGCATCCAAGGAAGGCGCACAGGAGTACTATAATTCGTTGTTTGATCTGTATGCGGAATGGGGTGTGGATTTTGTCAAAGTAGATGACATTGCTGCATCACGTCTCTATGGTATTCATTTGGCGGAAATTGAATTGATTAGGCGGGCTATCGCCCAAAGCGGACGTCCGATGGTGTTGAGTCTATCACCTGGTCCTGCGCCGCTGGAGCATGCATCTGATTTAATCGCAAACGCGAATATGTGGCGTATGACTGATGACTTCTGGGATGTATGGCCTTTACTGTATGGTATGTTTGAGCGCTGCGAGAAATGGGCGGAACATGTAGGTCGGGGTCACTGGCCGGATTGCGACATGCTGCCATTGGGTCATCTGGGCATTCGTTCGGTAGATTCGGTAGATTCCGGCAGCCATGACCGATGGACACGCTTTACGAAGGATGAGCAGCTAACGATGATGACCTTGTGGAGCATTTTCCGGTCTCCACTGATGTTCGGGGGCGAACTGCGGGATAATGATGCATGGACCCTTTCTTTGCTGACTAATGAAGAAGTGTTAAATGCTCATCGCAACGGTTTGAATGCACGGCAGGTGTATAGAAAGGATGAACATATCGTTTGGACTTCACATAACGGGGAAGGGCATGTATATGCAGCTTTGTTTAATGCTGGGGATGAAGCTTCAAAGGTGCGTGTATCCTTAAAAGACCTTGGTATTGAAGGGCAGGCAAATGCCAGAGATTTATGGAACCATGCGGATTTAGGTGTTCTAGCACAAGAGCTGTCCACAAATTTACCTCCTCACGGAGCAGCACTATTTATTTTGAAATAGAGGATTTTGCAAAATCCTGAATAACATAATATAAGGAAGGACTATGCTGTAGTTCCAACCCAATCACCCTATCGTAAAAGTGAAAGATATCTTTACAATAGGGTGTTTTTTTGCATGTGTAACTTTAGGATATTTTAACGAACTCGACATTATTCTTGGGAATATGACATTTGGAACGTGTTAATTTTATATAGTGCCTATTTCTGTACAATTTTAAATCATTTTAACGAATAGACTCGAGAAAGGAGTCAAATGATGAAATTAAAAAAAATCCACCAAAATGAACAGGACGAGCCTTGGCCCTCTAGCAAACCAATACTATGTATCGGGGGGGCCAATTTGGATCGTAAAATCATGATTAAAGGTACATTTCAGCTTCATACCTCCAATCCGAGCAGTACAAGACTGCAATCTTGCGGCGGGGTAGCACGAAATGTAGCCGAAAATTTAGGGAGGTTGAGCCAGCGGGTCAGCCTGCTGACCGCAGTTGGGGACGATGCGGAAGGTGAATTTATTATCGAACAGTCCAGTCGTTACATGCACGTGGTTCCTCTGCAAGTCAAAGGTGAACCGTCAACTGGGGTTTATACTGCCTTGCTGAACGAGCGTGGTGAACTGATTGTAGCGACAGCAGAAATGGAGATTTATGATCAGATTCGTCCTTCAGTAATTTTTGAAAATGCTCCTTTAATCGCCTCATCTCGACTCGTTCTGCTGGACACTAATTTCTCTATGAACGTAATTGCAGCCACCATACATGTCTGCCATGAGCATCGGGTTCCGATTGTCGTTTCTTCGGTATCGGCCTCCAAGATGAGAAAGCTTCCTCGAAATTTGCATGGAGTGGAGTGGCTGGTATGTAAGCCGGTGGAGGCTGAAGCCTATTTGGAGCTAGAACTAACAGATGATCAGCATATGTTGGATGCCACCCGAATTTTTCACAAACTTGGAGTTCAAAATGTCATTTTTATCTGCGGTGCTGATCGTGTTTTGTACGCCTCTCAGGATGGAACTCATGGCCAAATTCCCATTCATCCCGTTCAAGAGGTCATTGATGTCACAGGCGCAGATGATGCTTTTATTGCCGGGATGATATATGGAATTACCCAAGGTTATCCTATGGAGCAAGTGTGCCAATTTGGAATTAGCTGTGTCGACTTGACCCTGCAAACGGATCGGACGGTCTCAGAGACTCTTTCTATGAATAAACTCCATTCTAGGTTTCAGGAGCTGTATGGCACACATACGCAAAATTTTGTGTTTTTCAAGGGCGTGTATTTTAAAAAGAATGATACATAAGTAATCAATAGAACTCTAACTACAACAGCGCGTATTTGGAGCTTCACGTACGTAATGGCCTCAATTATTGAATTTGTAAAAGGAGCATGTTGTATGACGGACAGTGTGAAATTCGTAATTGTTTTTCTGCCACTGTGCCTCCTTATCTCCTTGACTAGAACTTACATTTCGTGTAAAGTGGTGAAAATTGTAATATATAGGAATAGTGTAGACCAAGGATCAAAGGTTCAATACCCGCTGTACAGAGAAGAAACTCATGGGCTGAAAGGTTTCTCGCTGCGAATGAACGTTTCCCTGCCTTGCGAGCTGTAGCGGTTTGTATGATAAACCGTTACCGGCTAGACGCCGTTATCTGATGAAGGACCGTTCCGTGTATGGCTACGGTCAAATTAAGGGTGGTACCACGACACATTCGTCCCTGACGGATGTGTCTTTTTGCGTACATTTTATCGTCCATACAAGGAGGAAGCTACACATGCGCCAAAGCCAATTATTACTGACAACCTTACGTGAAGCACCCGCAGAAGCTGAAGTGATCAGTCATCAGCTTATGCTGCGGGGAGGATTTATCCGCCAACTGGCGGCTGGAATGTACACCTACATGCCCCTGGGCAGACGGGTGCTCAGAAAAGTAGAGCAAATCGTACGGGATGAAATGGATCGCGTAGGGGCTGGGGAGCTGCTGATGCCTGTATTGCAGCCAACGGAGCTGTGGCAAGAATCAGGAAGATACGATGTTTACGGTCCTGAGCTGATGCGTTTGCAAGATCGGCATGATCGGGAGTTTGCTTTGGGGCCTACACATGAAGAGGTCATTACGTCTTTAATACGAAGTGAAGTGAATTCTTATCGCAAATTGCCTGTAACGCTGTATCAAATTCAAACCAAATTTCGGGATGAACGACGTCCGCGATTTGGCCTGCTTCGCAGTAGAGAATTTTTGATGAAGGATGCCTATTCGTTTGATGCACATTGGGAAGGACTAGATCATACCTATTCGACCATGTTCCAGGCATATCATCGCATTTTCACCCGCTGTGGTCTAAATTTTCGTGCAGTAGAAGCAGACGCGGGTGCCATTGGTGACGAAGGTGAAACCCATGAATTTATGGCTCTAGCTGATATTGGAGAGGACACAATTGTAGCATGTACCTGCTGTGAATATGCAGCTAATCTTGAAAAAGCCGTGGCGCGGTCGACGGGAAAAATAGAAATAGCTCCAGTCTCAGATAAAAATGAACATGCCATCCCTCCTTCTTTTGATACAGCTAAAATGGAAAAATTCCATACTCCAGGCCTGCGTACAATAGATCAACTGGTTGAATCGCTTCACATAGAGCCCAAAGAAATCATCAAAACACTGATTTATATGGCTGACGATCAACCTATTGCTGTCGTTGTCAGGGGTGATCATGAGGTTAACGAAGTGAAAGTTAAACATATTTTAGGTAGTGAAAAATTCGAAATAGCAAGTACAGACATCGTGTCAAAGGCGGCTGGAACCCCCTCGGGGTTCATAGGCCCATGCGGATTGACGATCCCTGTGTGGGTGGATTACGCCGTTGTCCAAATGTCCAGCGGTATCGCAGGCGCGAACGAGCTGGATTACCATTATCGACATGTGAACCCAAGGCGCGATATAGATCTTCGACATGTGGCTGACTTGCGCAATGTCATAGAAGGGGATAGATGTCCTCGATGTGACGAAGGGGAATTGAAACTTCATCGTGGGATTGAGATCGGACACGTATTTAAATTGGGCACCAAATATAGTGAGAAGCTGGGTGCGACCTTTCTGGATGCGTCTGGAACTGAGCAAGCGATGATTATGGGCTGCTATGGCATTGGCGTATCCCGGATCCTTTCTGCCATTGTAGAGCAAAATCACGATCAGAACGGAATGATATGGCCTTATGCGCTGGCCCCGTTTCAAGTTCATATTATTCCGATTTCTGTGAAAGACAGGCTTCAGATGCAAATAGCCGAGAAATTACACAACCAGCTGCAGGATCGCGGTGTGGAGGTGCTGCTGGATGATCGGGAGGAACGGCCTGGGGTTAAATTCAAAGACTCCGATTTAGTAGGTATTCCCGTGCGCATCATCGTAGGTAAAGATGCCGAACACGGGAAAGTAGAGTTAGTGGAACGAAAAAGTTGCAATAAAGAGACGATTCATATCGAAGATGTAGAGAGACGAATATTGGAACTACACTAAGCATCTGTATCCCGTAAAATATGACCTTCTCCGAGTGTAATCTCATGAAAGTCCGCCATCTGACGTGCCTGAAACCGGATTGGCTTGTCCCGACCTATCATAATGATATTTTGAATGTCGGCAGTGCCTTCCGAGGGGAGCGAGAAAGTTGAGACATAGGCAAATTCTTCACGCAACGTTGTATGAATGGCATTGATCAGGTGGTCGTGTTCACTTTTGCCCATTAAATTCATGATCAGGGAGCCTTCGGAATCCAGCTTTTCTTTGGCCATCTTGAAAAATTCCCAGGATACTAAATGCAAGGGCGTACCCAGCTCCGTGAAGGCGTCCAAAATAATATAGTCATAAGCATCCGGCGCTTCCTTCTCCAGAAGGCGTCGTCCATCGCCAACAGTCACATTATCCTGATCATATCCAAAGAATGTTCGGCTGAACTCTACGACTTGTGCATCAAGCTCGGCAATCTTAAAACGTTTATCTGTAAAATAACCCGCTATTGTACCTATACCGTGCCCGATTACAAATACATCTTCAAATGATGGATCGTTCAGCTCCATGAGATGGATAATTGCTCTCGGATATTCGAACAAAATGCGTTGCGGATGATTCAAGTCTACCGCGCCTTGGATGGCTGTATTTGAAAACTGCATCACCCGAAATAATCCCTTTTCACCATACAGCTCGGTGGTTTCGTATACTGTGATTTCATGATTATGGCTCAACTTTTTGTACAAGACATCCAAGTGAATGATCTCCTTCAAGTCAGACTTCCTCCTCATCTTAGACATGGATAGGGGAATTGTCCATAGATGAGGAGAATTGAAAGTTCACATTTCCAAGCATCCCTAATTAGGTAGAATTGTTTATTTTTCCATAACAGAGTTGTTTAAACTTGTTCGTATGTCCTTTAGGAGATATAATATACAAGGATATAATGAAGTTCGTTGTGTATATTCATACAGGAAGAGAGCGGGATATTATGGGACGTAAGTGGAATAACATTAAAGAAAAGAAGGCATCCAAGGATGCTAATACGAGTCGTATATATGCTAAATTTGGCGTGGAAATTTATGTGGCAGCCAAACAAGGCGAACCTGATCCTGAATCCAATCGGGTACTAAGAGTAGTTCTAGAACGTGCAAAAACGTACAATGTACCCAAAGCAATCATTGACCGTGCTATTGAAAAAGCAAAAGGTGCTGGCGATGAAAACTACGTAGAGCTCCGTTATGAAGGTTTCGGACCGAACGGTTCCATGGTCATTGTAGATGCGCTGACCAATAATGTTAACCGTACAGCATCGGATGTGCGTTCTGCTTTTACTAAAAATGGCGGTAGCCTGGGTGTGAGCGGATCTGTAGCCTACATGTTTGATTCAACAGCAGTTATTGGTCTGGTGGGTAAAACCGCGGATGAAGTGCTGGAGTTGCTGATGGAGGCAGATGTAGAGGTACGTGACATCATTGAAGAAGATGAAGCTGTCATCGTATATGCAGAGCCTGATCAATTCCATGCTGTGCAGGAAGCTTTCAAACAAGCAGGAGTGACTGAATTTACCGTTGCGGAGCTCACCATGCTTGCCCAAAATGATATTTCTCTTCCAGAAGATGCACAGGTTCAATTTGATAAATTGATTGATGCATTAGAAGATTTGGAGGATGTTCAGCAGGTTTACCACAATGTAGACTCTGAGGAATAGTTTTTGTTAATTAGTTTGTAAAAACACCGTATTTCGATACGGTGTTTTTTTGTATAGTAATCACCGGACCTCTTATGGTTATTTCTTTTTAGGGTCATAAGAATAACTGGGATATTTGACAACGGGCCATTTGACCTTTCGCAATTTAGAAGTCACATCAGTACCTACATGTAAATTACTCTGAATCAGTTCTGTAGGCGTAAGGGCCATCCATTGATTCAAGGAAACATCTGCAAAACGGTCACTTTTAAACATTTCAAGAAACCAAAGTGTGCTGGAGCCTGTATTTTGAATGTAATGACCGTAAGCAAAAGGCACATATCCAACATCCCCGGCTCTGAAATCAAACGTACGGGCTGCACCATTCCCGCCAAAGACAGTCATCCGTCCTTGCCCGGCAAGATAGTATTGCCATTCGTCATTATTGGGATGCCAGTGCATTTCCCGCATGGCACCGGGTTCAATCTCAACAAGAGCAGCTGCGATGGTTTTGGATATCGGAAAATTGGAGGAGTCGACGATTCGTACGCTTCCGCCCGGCGTTTTGATTGGGGGTTGGGCTAGTAATTCATGCTTGAAGGACTGAGGTATCGTACCATAGGGAGAGGAAACTGCTTGGCTTTGGATTGAACCGGGAACGGAATCCTGATAGATATATACTTGGTCTTGAGGAATCGCTGCAAAATCAGCTTCTGGTACACCAAAATTTGCAGAAAGTACGTCTTTGGGAGTATGTGCGAACCAATCGGAGATGGATAGGGTGTTCAGATCGGAGAAACTGCCATCATCAAAAACCAGCAAAAATTCGCACCCATCCGCAAGCCCCTGTATAGAGTGCGGAATGCCAGGAGGAAAATACCAGAGATCCCCAGGACCCACATCAGCAATAAAATTATGCCCATTTTGGTCAACTGCCGTAATGCGCGCACTTCCCAACAGCATATATGACCATTCCGCCTGCTGATGCCAGTGAAGCTCACGTACACCACCCGGTGTCAAACTCATATTCACCCCGGCAAGGGTTGTGGCAATAGGTAATTCTCTTACCGTTACTTCTCTTGACCACCCACCATGATTAAGCTGCATATGGGCGTCAGAAAAAGAAAATCTCATATTCGGAATGAGACCATTGTCCGTTACGGGGGGAACCAGCATATCGGGATTCTGTAGATCCCTCATCACATCACGTGGACCCTTGTCGATGCCCCCAGCACCATCACTTCTGATGGGTTGGGGGATTCTAGCATTTTTCGGGCAATCATTATGCATCATTAGATCTTCCTCTCCAGGTTGAAGCTTGATGAAGTATGGGATAAGAAAATACGCATAAAGATTTTATGATCATGTGGTGAGTTTTATGCTGTATGCGTTAGATCTGTAAACTGAGCCTGAATGATTTGAGCTAAATCGTGCGGACTTAACTCCAGTTGGGTCCCAATTTTCCCACCGCTCACAACGATGGCTTCCCGTTCCAATGCAGGCTGGTCAATAAAAGTGGGATAGAGCTTTTTCATTCCTATGGGGGAGCAGCCACCGCGAATATATCCCGTATACTTTTGCAAATCCTTAACTGGAAGCATTTCAATTTTTTTCTCTCCCGCGGATTTGGCCGCTTTTTTGAGATCAAGCTCTTTATGTACAGGAATTAGAAAAACAAACAAGTTTTGTTTGCTATGTGCAACCAAAGTTTTGAATACTATCTCCGGGGCTCTATCGATTTTCTCAGCCACATTCATACCATCTATTTTTCCATCTTGATGATCATAACTCAAAATATTGTATTGTATATGTTGCCCGTCCAATATGCGCATGGCGTTTGTTTTACTGGCACTCATCTTGTTTCTTCCTTTCTTTAGAGTTTTTCCAAGTGATCCACATAATCCTTTGCGTCCTTAAGGGAAAGATCCTTAGCGGTTCTCAGTTCTTTTATGGCTTGAATCTTTTTTCCTTCCCTAATTAGCAGGAGCAGCCTTTCATTGATATCTTCTGAAGCTCCTGCATCTAAAATATGTGGAGGAGTGGCAGCGATGGTGCCTGACAGCGATGTTCCTTGTATTCCTGAACGATTTTCAAGCCGCTCCACGTCGGATTTCAAGTCATTAAGCCGAGATTGAAGACTGTAGACCTTAATTAAAAATATGACGGAGAGGAGCAACGCGATTATTGCTATATACTCAATAGCTGACAACAGAATTCCCCCTATTTAAGTGACTTTCAACGCAGAAATGCTGCACTAAAATTTTATTTCTTATTTATAGTATAGCATGATGATAGAGGAGAAGAGATAGAGGCTTATTCCTCTTGAAGCGGTAACAGGGTTTCGTCTTTGTCTATATCCAATTTAGATAATCGGCGTTGAAAACTTTCTTTCCAATTCGATTCAATCATGTCCGCGGCGGCTGCAAAATTTTTAGCTATAAGCTCACTGATTATTTTTTGGTGTTCTGCAACTGATGACTCTGCACCCAAAAAACCGTCAAAGTATGTCACCTCATAACGGCGCAGCTTTTTTTTCAATCCCTCCAGCACATAAATCAACTCTTCATTTGCCGACAGATCAATAATAACCTGGTGGAATTGAGCATCATATTGTTGCGCAAGGATTGCATTTTCTTCCTTTAGCGCCCGTTTGAGCTCTCCATTTAATATTTCTAATTCGTTAATGTGCTTAGATTGAATATTTTCTTGAGCAAACGAGACAGCAAGCTTCTCAAGTGACCCGATGATGGGGTACAGCCGATAGGCCTGTTTAATATCAACAGGTGCTACCTGCGTCCAGCTATTGGCTTTAGTCTGAACCATTCCTTCTTCTTCCAATCTTAAAATAGCTTCACGGATAGGTGTACGGCTGGCTCCTAGAACCTCCGCTAATTCTTGATCCTTTAGCTTATCTCCAGGCTTTAAAACACCACTAATAATCCATTCTTGTAGCTGAAGGTATACTTGCTCACGTATAGATGAACGCTTAACTTTGGTTGCATGTTTGGATAGCAATGATTAGGCCTCCTTCGAATTTTATTTGAATGTAATATATCACATACAATTCATGAGTTTCAATGATTGCAGCCCGATTTCATACATATTTCATATCGCAAACCAAGTTGACAGTATATAGTCTGACGGGTAACATGTAATATATCACATGCGATATTTTATCAATAAAACTAAGACATTTAGTATTTTAAGAATAGAAGGAGATATGTATGCAGGACATGACAGCTTTAAAATACATGACAAATGAGAAGGCACGTAAAGCAGAATTTAAGAAAATACCAGTGGAATTTATGGATAGGAATATGGCCCAAAAGGTTAGAAACTTCCATAAAAGCTTTCCTGAATATGAAGTCACTCCACTGCATAACTTGAAAAAGTTGTCACGTAAACTCAATGTAGGGAGCATATGGATAAAAGACGAATCCTACAGATTCGGATTGGGTGCTTTTAAAGTATTAGGTGGGTCCTTTGCTGTCGGCAAGTATCTGGCAGATAGACTGAATATGGATATTTCAGAGCTTTCTTTTGAAAGGTTGAAAACCCAAGAGATTAAGGGACAATTGGGCGATATTACTTTTGTAACGGCTACAGATGGAAATCATGGTAGAGGGATTGCTTGGGCGGCTAGCCAGCTAGGACAGAAATCAGTCGTGTTTATGCCAAAAGGATCTTCTGAAGTTAGATTAAATCATATTAGAAATGAAGGGGCAGAAGCCTCTATTACGGAACTAAACTATGACGACACTGTTAGGTTGGCCAGCACCTATGCTACTGAGCATCGTGGGGTTTTGCTACAAGATAGTGCATGGGAAGGCTATGAAGAAATTCCAACTTGGATTATGCAAGGCTATGGGACGTTAATAGATGAGGCATTGGAACAGATCCGAGTGGCTGGTGATGATTATCCGACGCATGTATTTTTACAGGCAGGTGTTGGTTCATTTGCAGCAAGTATACTGGGATATTTGATATCTCATTTTGGTGAAAAAAGACCGACAACGGTTATTGTTGAGCCTAATGAAGCAGCGTGCATCTATAAATCAGCGGCGGAAAATGACGGAAAACCTCATGCTGTAACAGGTTTTATGCCCACGATTATGGCTGGACTTGCTTGCGGGGAACCTAGCACAGTGGCTTGGGAGCTATTGAGAGATTATGCGGATATGTATATCACTTGTTCGGATTTTGTATCGGCAAAGGCAATGAGGATGCTTGGAAATCCATTACCTGGTGATCCCCAAATTATATCTGGTGAGTCTGGTGCTGTTGGCTTAGGTGTTTTGAGCCTGTTGCGGAAGCAAGAAAATCTAATTGAAGCTGCAGCTCAGCTTCAATTAAATGAAGACTCCAGAATCCTCATCATTAGCACAGAAGGGGATACAGATCCCGAGGCATACAGACAAATTGTATGGGAAGGCAAGTATCCATCTTTTTCATGAAAATGAGCCAAAACTTGTAGAATGAAAAGGGGAATGCAAAATGGTATTTAAAAGTTCCAACCTATGCATTGATGAAGCGCGTTTACTGGATCGGATTCAATCGCTTGGTCAAAGGGGACGTGATTCTGAACAAAAGCTGACCAGACTGGCAGCTTCTGCTGCAGACAAGAGTGGTCGTGACGCCTTGGTAGCCTGGTTGAAGGAGGCTGGTTTGGAGGTTGTGATCGACCGTATTGGAAACATCTTCGGCATATGGAAAGGTGCAAATGATACTCAACTAGCTCCGGTACTGATTGGGTCGCATATTGACACAGTGGTCAATGCCGGTGTGTACGATGGTTGTTATGGTGTGCTTTCCGGTCTTGAGGTCATTCAGACATTGCAGGTTTCTGGCTTTGTTCCTGCTCGCTCTATTGTTGTGGGTGCTTTTACGAACGAGGAAGGGGTTCGTTATGCCCCTGATATGATGGGTTCGCTGGTATATGCAGGTGGACTCCCGCTTGAGGACGCATTGGCCTCTGTGGGAACAGATGGCACTATATTGGGAGAAGAGTTGGTTCGCATCGGGTATGAAGGAACAGAGGAGCCGGGTTTTATGCTGCCACATGCTTATGTGGAGCTTCATATTGAACAGGGCCCGGTACTGGAAAGTGTCGGCGTTCCGATTGGTGCAGTTGAGAACCTTCAAGGAATATCCTGGCAGCGTGTTACTATTGAGGGGGTTGCCAATCATGCCGGGACTACACCAATGTCGATGCGCAGAGATGCGGGACATGCAGCAGCCAGTGTCATCACATTTTTAAGAGACCGGGCGACAAGGTCGCAGACACCTACGGTGGCTACGGTTGGTTGTCTTAGCATGGAGCCTAACGCGGTTAATGTTATTCCTTCACGCGCCACGTTTACTGTTGATTTGCGTGATCCTGATGAGCAGAGATTGCAGGCTGAAGAAGCGGCGCTGACCGAGTATCTTAGAGAACTTGCAGCTTCCGAAGGGGTAACGATTACGACCGAGCGAATGGCCCGTTTTGAGCCGGTTGCTTTCGATGCCAACATTGTGGAGTTGATAGAGGCTGCTGCCATGCAGCGCGAGCTGCGCTCCAAGCGAATGACATCCGGCGCGGGTCATGACGCTCAAATGATGGCTGGCATTTGTCCGGCAGCTATGATCTTTGTCCCAAGTATTGGCGGCATCAGTCATAATCCGCGCGAATACACGCCGCGACCGGATCTGGTAGCCGGAGCCAATGTACTATTAGACGTTATTAAACATCTTGCTGGTGATGTATAAACGAGCTATTTAATCAGTTTAAAACAAATAAATCAAACGGGGTACCCATGGTTCAGAATCTGCGGTACTCCGTTTTTTCTTATCCAAATGAGTACAAATTGACTTTTTGCAGGCAGAGCGTTATATTACAACTTATTATAATCCTTTTAATAAATACTGGAAAAGGAGTGTATTCAAATACAACCAGTCTCCAATAATACCATACGGGTTAAACAAATTAATGTAGAGTTAGTTAAAAACACACTGAAATCCAAGGAATATGCAACCAAGTCATCCATAGCCAGTATCACAGGTCTTAGTGTGGCAACCTGCGGAAATATTCTGAATGAGCTTCTTCAAACCGGGGAAGTATTAGAGACGGAATTGGAAGAGTCGAACGGCGGACGTCCGGCTAGACGTTACAAATATAACGCTGATTATTCTTATATTATCTGTTTAAATGTGAAAACGGAAGGCGGTATACATTCTCTTACTTATGCTGTTGCTAATTTGCTTGGTGATACCATCATCGAGAATACTTCCATTGTGCCTCATATTGATTATGAGGTCATAGAAACCCAAATTGGAGAGCTGATTAACAACTATGGAAACGTCAAAGCCATTGGGATTGGCATCCCCGGGGTTGTTCATCAAGGAATTATCGATGTTTGTGATCTCGACCTGCTCATAGGAGTCCCTGTAGGTCCACGGCTTCAAGATAAATACGGATTAGAAGTTACCATTGAAAATGATATGCATTTGACAGTTTACGGATTTTATAACATGCAGAATTATGATGAGGATAAAACCTTTGCTATTGTTACGTTTCCAAAAGACAATTTCCCCGGAGCGGGTTTTATTGTCGATGGACATTTGTTAAAAGGAAATACCAAATTTGCGGGGGAGGTTTCCTTCTTACCCTTTGATTTAACAAGAGAGGAACAGCTTAAACAGTTAAATAGCACAGAGGGATTTGTTCCTCTGGCGATCCAAACGATAACTTCCATTATTGCGATTATAGACCCTGTATCTATCGCTTTGACTGGAGAGTTATCGAAGCCGAATCTGTTGGACGATATTTATAACGGTTGTCTAAAAGATATACCCAAAGAACATATGCCCGAAATCTTTGTGAAAAACGATACTCATGATGAATACATGTATGGGTTGATTTCGGTGACCCTTGAAAGTCTGACGTACAATTTGCAATTGGTGGAGAAAAGGAAATAGGGCATCGTTCAATAAAGCATGAGAGGATGAGATTAATGAATCAAAAATCGATTGCATGGACCACAGGGACATGGACTAATCATCCTGTATCATCCATAGAAGAAGACCAGTTCCTTAAAGTTGAAACCAGAGAAGGAAGCGACTACTGGGAAAAAACTTTGTATGGGTTTGAACGCAGTAGCGGACATTCCCTGCTTACAGACTGGGAAGAAGGCTCTGCCATCGAAGTCACGTTTCAATTAGGCTCATTTACGGAGCTCTACGATCAGGCCGGTATAATGCTGTATCAAGGACAACAAAAGTGGATTAAAGCCGGAATCGAATTAAATGACGGAATTCCTCAACTGGCAGTCGTAGTCACAGATGGCTATTCCGATTGGTCATTAGCTCCTGTACCCGATTGGGTAGGGAAAAATGTCACGATCCGTGCTTCACAACTACAGGATGCGGTTATCATTAGAGCCCGAACCGAAAATCAAAGCTGGCGCACTGTACGTGTAGCACGTTTTCCTTATGAAACGGGACAACAGGCGGGTCCTTTTGCCTGCGCGCCGACTCGAGCCGGCTTTCAGGTTATCTTTACACGCTGGGTAAGTACGGAACCAGATAGAGATATTCATGTAGATCCGCCATTTGACGAATAGTCATTTTACTCAATAATAGAAGAGTTATAAATATGGGAGTAATTATTGGAGATAATACAATGATAAGCTCTGGATGTTTTTAAAATAATACTTGACATGAAACGCGTTACAAACCTTAAGATTCAATTAGAAGTACTTTTTAACACATAAGCATAGAGGTAACGTGTTTCTATCTTAGTTAATAAAAACATCAGCAAAGGCGGAGAAAATATGAGTACACAGTTTCCAAAAGATTTCCTGTGGGGCGGAGCAGTTGCTGCTAATCAGCTCGAAGGCGCTTATCAAGAAGATGGAAAAGGCTGGTCAATTCAGGATGTAACTCCTCGTGGTGGTTGGGGTCCCGTTACGGATGTACCCACAGAAGATAACATGAAATTGATTGGTATTGATTTTTATCATCATTATAAAGAAGATATCAAACTTTTCGCGGAAATGGGCTTCAAAGTATTCCGTACTTCTATCGCATGGTCACGTATTTTCCCTAAAGGTGACGAACTGGAGCCTAACGAAAAAGGCTTGCAATTTTATGATGATTTGTTTGATGAACTTCACAAATATGGAATTGAGCCACTCGTTACATTATCTCACTATGAAACACCTTTACATTTGTCCAGAGAATACGATGGTTGGGTAAACCGTAAGCTTGTTGATTTTTATGAGCGCTATGCTACAACTGTATTTAATCGCTACAAAGATAAAGTTAAATACTGGTTGACTTTCAATGAAATCAACTCCATTCTTGAAGCACCATTCATGAGTGGAGGAATTAGCACACCAAAAGATCAACTTAGTGAGCAAGATCTTTATCAAGCTATTCACCATGAACTTGTAGCGAGTGCAAGAGCGGTAAAAATCGGTCATCAGATCAACTCTGATTTCAAAATTGGCTGTATGGTGCTGAGTATGCCTACTTATCCACTGACACCAAATCCAGACGATGTGATTGCTGCGATGGAATTTGATCACAGAAACATGGCATTTGCCGATATTCACGCAAGAGGTCAATACCCAGGTTACATGAAACGTTTCTTTAAAGAAAACGGAATTACTATTCACTTTGAACCAGGTGATGCCGAAGATTTGAAGCATACCGTTGATTTTATCTCGTTCAGCTATTATATGAGTACTTGTGAGACAGCTGACGAAGCTAAAAAAGTCAAAGGTGAAGGTAATATCCTTGGTGGTGTCATCAATCCGCATCTTGAGGCAAGTGAGTGGGGCTGGCAAATTGATCCGCAAGGTCTGCGTTATGTCCTGAATACGTTCTATGATCGCTTCCAAAAACCACTGTTCATCGTTGAAAATGGTCTGGGCGCCGTTGATGAACTGATTACAAATGAAAAAGGCGAAAAAACGGTTGAAGATGACTACCGAATCAACTACTTGAATGATCATTTGGTTCAAGTTGGAGAAGCTATTGAGGATGGAGTAGAGGTTTTGGGCTATACGTCTTGGGGATGTATTGACCTTGTCAGCGCATCGACCGCTCAGCTCAAAAAGCGTTATGGCTACATTTACGTAGATCGTCATGATGATGGCAGCGGTACACTTGAAAGATATCCGAAGAAATCGTTCCATTGGTATAAAGAAGTTATTGCTACGAACGGTGAAAGCTTGAAACGTTAATTTATAAAAACAAGTGATTAAGTACAATATATACATGAAGGCTTATAGATAGCGACCGCTTTTTTTCTTTTACGAAGCGGTCGCTAATTTTTTAGGGGTATTAGATTGGACAAAAATTAATTACTGAGATATATTAAGACTTATTAAAACGATAATAATAACTATACAGAAAATTGAGTCCAGTATAAATTAATGATTTTTTAATGATGAGGGCTGCAGAAGGAGGAAAATAATGAAGATTGAGCATGTAGCGATCTGGGTGAGAGACTTAGAAAAGATGAAGAGCTTTTACGAGCAATACTTTGATGGAAAATCTAACGATAAATATTATAACGCTACAAAAGGATTTGAGTCCTATTTTATCACCTTTGAGGATGGAGCAAGGTTAGAGATTATGCGTAAAACGGGTGTAGATCATTCTCCACAGATAAATATTACGGGCTGGGCTCATGTGGCATTTTCTGTTGGAAGTAAAGCACTGGTGAATGAAAAGACAGAGCAGCTCATGCATGCAGGATATGAAGTAGTGGGTCAGCCAAGATTGACAGGTGACGGCTATTATGAAAGCGTAATTAAAGATCCAGAAGGTAATTTGGTGGAAATTTCAATGTGAGTAGCTTTCCAGTTCTGAAGAATGGGCATGTGGAATCCTACAATGAAACTTTAAAAGAAATCTGAATTCTGTATCTAAATAAGCGAAGCGAGGATGGATCGGTGGTAATGTGCCTTCTGGTGTGATTGCGGCTGGAAACCCTTGCAAGATCATCCGTAAAATTACCGAAGATGATAAGTACAATTATAAAAGGAACTAACAATAAACAACAGCACACACGGAGCTGTAGTTTATTGTCTTAAAAAGAGTATTACCAAACGAAAGAACATTTTTGCACAGATTTGTTCAGGGAATAATGCAATAATGTGCTTAAGTGGAATATTTTTAGCCTATTCAGAAAGGAAAGAATAATTATGAAATTGATGTTTATATCAGATATTCACGGCTCGCTGCACTGGTTGCAATTGGCACTGGAAAAGTTCAGGGAGGAGAAAGCCGATCGTCTTGTCCTGCTCGGAGATTATATGTACCACGGACCACGTAATCCGTTACCAGAAGGGTATAATCCGGCAGAAGTGGCCGCACTGTTGAATAAGCACAAGTCCCACATTGCCGTTTCTGTGCGTGGAAATTGCGATGCAGAGGTGGACCAGATGCTACTTGAGTTTCCTATGATGGGTGATTATGCTTTGCTATACCATGAAGGACGTAGAATCTATGTCACGCACGGACATGGCTTTAGTATCGGAAATTTACCACCACTAGAAGCGGGAGATGTGTTTATCCAGGGACATACTCATATTCCGGTAGCGGATGTGGAAAATGGGATCTTTATACTGAACTCCGGTTCGATCTCGCTGCCAAAAGAAAACTTTCCATCCTCTTACGGTGTGCTGGAGGGTGCACAATTCACAGTGAAGGATTTTGATGGTAATACAGTGAAAGCAATCACGTTTTCAAAGTAATTTACTCCAACGTGAATGTAAATTATTGAAAGTTTTCCGCTTCGATTGAGACAAAGATCATATTATTGTATGATAGGAGCGGAGTCACATTATGAAAAAGAAAGAGAGCTTCAATACATGCAAATTAAGGATTCACATTATAAGATGCCGCCTGAATGGGCGCCACATGAACGCACGTATATTTCTTGGCCTGTAAAATCTTCAATGGTTTACCCGGATATGCATGCTGATGTATGCAAGGGCTATGCCGGAATTGTACGCGCTATGGCGGAATTTGAACCAGTTACTGTGGTCGTAAATCCGGATGATCTGGAGAGCGTCAAGGCGCTTGAACTTGGGGAACGGGTAGAACTGCTGCCGATTGAGCACAGCGATGCGTGGCTGCGTGATAACGGCCCTACTTTTCTCACAGACGAGCATGGTCAGTTGGCAGGTGTTAACTGGAAGTTTAACGCCTGGGGTGGCAAATACGCTCCATGGGACCTGGATGACCAGGTTGCACCGCAAATTTTGGACAAACTTGGAGTTCCACGGTTTGATGCACCGCTTGTGATGGAAGGCGGCTCACTGCACGTAGATGGCGAAGGCACACTGATTACAACCGAAGAGTGTTTGCTCAATTCCAACCGAAATCCGGAATTAAGCAGAGAAGAAATTGAACGGCATGTATGTGAGTATACAGGTGCCGAGAAGATAATATGGCTAAAACGTGGTCTTAGTGGCGACGAAACAGACGGTCATGTGGACAATATTGCTTGTTTTGCAGCTCCTGGGAAGGTCATTATGCAAGTGTGTGATGATCCTGAGGATGAAAATTACGAAATCACGCAGGAAAACCTGCGCATTCTGGAGCAAGCAACGGATGCCAAAGGCCGTAAGCTGGAAGTGATTCGAATCGGTCAGCCGCCGCGTGTGGATTATGAAGACAGCCGATTGACACTGAGTTATATTAACTTCTATTTTGTGAATGGCGGTATTATTTTGCCAGTGTTTGGCGGCACTGCCGCTGAGAGTGATCTTGCAGCTGAGCAAGTGCTGGCAAATGTATTTCCAGATCGCACCATTCGTACTGTAGACGGTATGGCGGTCATCCGTGAAGGCGGTAACGTGCACTGTACGACCCAGCAGATGCCTGCTGTAAAGCGTTGAACGATACAACATCTAAAAGGAGGACTAAAGTGAGAAAAGTAAAAGTGGCAGCAACTCAAATGAGCTGCTCTACCAATATCGAAGAAAATATTAGTAAAGCAGAGAAGCTAGTACGTGAAGCGGCTGCGCAGGGCGCACAAATTATTTTGCTGCAGGAGTTGTTCGAGACTCCATATTTCTGCCAGAAGGAAAAGTCTGATTATTATTCATATGCCACTGAGCTGGAGCACAACAAAGCGGTTAACCATTTTAAGAAAATCGCCAAAGAATTACAGGTTGTGCTGCCAATCAGCTTCTATGAAAAGAAAAACTACGCGCGCTACAACAGTCTTGCTGTCATTGACGCAGACGGTGAAGTGTTAGGTAAATACCGCAAAAGCCACATCCCGGACGGTCCTGGGTATGAGGAAAAATTTTATTTTAATCCGGGCGATACCGGTTTTAAAGTATGGAATACACGTTATGCCAAAATTGGGGTAGGCGTGTGCTGGGATCAATGGTATCCTGAGGCGGCCCGCTGTATGGCGCTCATGGGCGCAGAACTTTTGTTCTATCCAACAGCTATTGGCTCTGAACCGCAGGATTCTGCCATTGATTCCAAGGATCACTGGCAGACTTGCATGCTGGGTCATGCTGCTTCCAATCTGATTCCAGTCATTGCTTCTAATCGGATCGGAACTGAAACGGACGAGGACTCCAGTATTACATTCTACGGTTCATCCTTTATTGCCGGGCATCAAGGTAACAAGATTGCAGAAGCGGGTCGTACCGATGAAGAAGTGCTTACTGCTGAATTTGACCTGGATGAGCTGGAAGTAGGACGGATTGAATGGGGTATTTTCCGTGACCGTCGTCCTGAACTGTACAATATGATTGCCACCTATGATGGTGATTTAAAAGTATAATCTTGATACGGATAGACAGTCTCCCTTGACGTTAAGCCGGGGTGTTTCCTTTCATTGGACTCACCCGGCTTTTCGGGCAAGGGATTTTTGTTTTCTGAATGGAGCACTTCTAGTGATGGATAGGAGGAAAGAAAACAGCAATGAGACATGAGGGGATAGACCAATCATTGTCTGTTTATGAATATTGGGGAGCATCACCCAGAACGGCACACATACATCTATTGAGGCTTATATTTACGATACCCAGGTGATCGACGAAGGATTTTTCCTTAAATATCTGAATACCTCTCCTAAAGCCCCAGCCTACGCACCTTTATTCAGAAAAAATGGATATGCCACAATGTGTGGACTGCTGGACAGATATGTTAGGGAAGGGATTTTGGAGCGTGTACCCAACGGTTTCAAAAGAACAGCCCGGTAGATGGATACCAGAATATAAGCATGATTTTTCCACACCAAAGGGACATTCCTCACAGGATTGTTCCTTTTTTATTTTATTTATAACTCCAGTTAATCTATAGATTAAAACTATGATTTAGTACATAAAATAGCATTAGAATTTATGGATTAGATGATATAAAATCAAGTCATAGGGAATGATCGTACTCAATAACATCTTGATATTCCCAAAAGTGAAAAAAATCACATACGAGAATGCTTTAATGGAAGCTTAAACATGAAATTTGTACACTCGCAAGGAGGAAGAACAATGAACCACTATCCTGCTATCTTTGAACCTCTAACCATACGACGCATGACCTTGAAAAATCGGATTGTTATGCCCCCAATGGGAACTAACTTTGCTGCCATGGACGGAAGCTTTGTTCAGGATCATATTGACTACTACGTGCAACGGGCCAAAGGTGGTACCGGCTTGATAACAGTAGAAAATGTTTGTCTGGATTTCCCAATGGGTACAAACGGAACAACCCAGCTGCGTATGGATAACGATCAGTTTATTCCCGGACTGTTTAGATTAACAGAAGCCCTACACTCTTATGGAGCTTGTGTTTCTGTACAAATTAACCATGCGGGTGCTTCAGCTTATGCGGGACGACTGAACGGAATTCAGCCTGTATCTTCTTCGAATATTCCTTCTAAAAAGGGCGGAGCGATTCCAAGACCTTTGCAAAAAGAAGAAATTTACGCCATTGTGCGCAAATACGGAGAAGCAGCGGGAAGAGCGCAACGAGCAGGATTTGACTGTGTTGAAATTCATGCGGGACACTCTTACTTGCTGAGTCAGTTTCTTTCGCCGATGTATAATAAACGCACGGATGAATTTGGCGGCAGCGCAGAAAACCGTACCCGTTTTGCCAGATTAGTCATTGATGAAATTCGTTCAGTGGTGGGCCCATTCTTCCCTATTTGCTTACGTTTTAGCGCGGAAGAGTTCACAGAAGGTGGGAACACACTGGAAGATACACTGGAGTTATTGGAGTATCTTAATGATGAGGTAGATATTTTGAATGTTTCTGCTGCTCTGAATGATTCCATCCAGTTCCAGATTGACGGGATGAACCTGCCAGATGGTTGGCGCTCATATATGGCCAAAGCGGTAAAAGAAAAATTCGGGAAGGTCACGATGACCTCAGGTAATATTCGGAGCCCGCAGGCTGCGCAGGATATTTTGGAGAGAGGTGACGCGGATCTTCTGGCAATGGGTAGAGGCTTGATTGCAGAACCGAACTGGGTGCTTAAAGTGCAAAACGGCTACGAACATTTGCTTAGAAAATGTATCTCTTGCAACATTGGTTGTGCCGATCATCGTATCTCCAAAAGTAAACCGATTTGCTGTACGGTAAATCCGGATCTGTTCAAGGAAGCTGAATACCGGAAACAACGTGTTAAAAACAACGTTCAGGTTGTTGTGATCGGTGGGGGTACCGCTGGGATGGAAGCAGCATGTACGGCAGCCGAAGTAGGCTGCAAAGTAACCCTCTTTGAGGAGAAACCAGAGTTGGGCGGTTTGGCCCGTGATATTGCCCGCTTGCCAGACAAAACACGCATCAATGATTTCCCTGATTATCTGATTCAACGCACCAAACAGTTAACCAATCTGAACATTGTAACAGGGACCCGAGCCGATTTGGCGAGGATTAGTGCCCTGAATCCTGATATTATTGTCAATGCGACGGGGGCCACACCACTTCTTCCGCCCATTGCAGGTTTGCATGAGCAACTGGGCAAACCGGGGACAAAAGTGTTCTCCATCTTTGATCTTTTGCACAACATGGAGAAATTCCAGGAGTTTGAAGGTAAACGCATTGCTGTAGTTGGTGGCGGAGCTGTGGGACTGGATGTTGTCGAATATTACGCAGAGCGTGGAGCACAAGAGGTTTCCATTATTGAGATGATGCCGCTACTCGGTAAAGATCTGGATATGATTACCCGGATCTCCATGATGAAAATGGTAGAGGAGCGGGAAGTGAACGTCCATACGGAAACAGCTTTGACAGAAGTGTGTAGCGACCGTTTCAAAGTAAAGCATGGAGAACAGGAGTTTGAGATTCCTTTTGATCTTGGATTCGTATGCTTGGGTATGCGTTCATACAGTCCGCTGATGGACAGCTTGCTCGAATATGGTAAAGAACATCAAGTTGAAGTTATTAATATCGGGGATAGTAAACAAGCTCGTCGTATTATTGATGGCACACGTGAAGGTCGAAATATTCTGAAAACCATTCAACGGGTAGACGAATTTAAACATGAGTTTTCTTATGCTTACTGATTTGACAACACAAATGGTGGGTGTTCATGATGGCAACTCAGTGAATATTGAGGTTGAAGAGACAGCTTGTCTTTTCAGCCTTTTTTATTTGAGTTTTTCTTGGAAGAAGATTGATTCCTCTGTCATTTCAAAGGTAAACTATGGAAAGCATATATAGGAAGTAAGGCTATTTTAAGGTGGGGGGATGAGCGTGAATCAACTCTTTAGTGAAATACCGGGTGCCAGCACGTGGAGCAACGTGGAAGAGATTCATAGAGGCTGGTCCAGTGACAAAAAATATTATATTCAAACCACTGATGGTAGGGACTTGCTGATAAGAATGGCGGGTATTGCTCATTATGATAAAAAGAAACGCGAGTTTGAAGCTTTAAAAAAGCTGAATCACGTGGAGAATCTATTAATGTCCCGGCCGCTTGAATTTGGGCTTTGTAATGATGGTCAATCTGTATATTCCCTGTTCACCTGGATCGAAGGGAAAGATGCTGAAGAGATGATCCCTACGTTAGCTGCAGCACAACAGTATCAACTTGGAGTTCAAGCAGGAGATGCATTGAAAAAAATGCATGAGATTCATGCGGAGCAAGATCGAGTCCCATGGGCTGAACATTATAATGGCAAAATCAATAGATATATTACAAACTATAAGTCATGCGGTATTCCCCTAAAGGGAGCAGATCATGCCATAAGCTTTATTGAGCAAAACCGTCATTTATTAGAAAATCGTCCCCAGACTTTTCAGCATGGGGATTATCATGTGGGCAATATGGTGGTTACCCCATCTGGTGAACTGGGTATCATCGATTTTAATAGAATGGACTATGGTGATCCTTGGGAAGAATTCAATAGAATTACCTGGTGCGCAGCATTAAGTCCTTTATTCGCTTCGGGCCGTATCCACGGTTATTTCAATAATGATGTGCCGGATTTATTTTTTAGATTAATGGCACTGTATATTGCAAGCAATCAGCTTTCATCGATTCCCTGGGCCATTCCATTTGGCAAAGAAGAGGTAGACGATATGGTACAACGAGCCGAAGAGGTTTTGGAGGCATATGATTACTTTCAAATTTATATCCCGAGATGGTATCTACCTAGTTGTCCTGACTTGTAAAATATGAAGACCGCCGCTCCTGAGAGTGACGGTCTATTTATAGTGCTTTATGATTGTTTCTTCATCTTATAGGTGAATTCCCAAACAGCTTGATGACCTGAGTATCGTCCACGATTTTCAGTAACAGTGACTCTTAACTTAACGGTAGAACCTTTGGAAGAAACCGAAGAGACCTTTACATTTTTAGTGGCTTCGCCTACATCAGGAATTTTGTCTTGTTCCTCAGTGTATGCATATAGCTTAATACTGCCACCCGACTTGGCCTTTACTTTTACGCTGTTACCTTCACTAATGGACTGACCAGCCACCTGAGCAGCGATGGCCCAATCGTTGCCTACATGGTCATTCGATACCAGGGTTGCTTGTTGAAAAGTAACGATATACGTTGATGTTGCTGAAGCTGCGAGCGCGTATGTTCCATTGAAGATCAGGGATACCACTACCAATAAAATAGCCGATGCTTTCGTCCATATGACTTGAATTTATTTAGTAGAGAGAGGGAAGGGAAAACCTGATGAAACAAATATATAACGAACAAGAAATCATAGATATGACCATTAAGCTGCTTGAACAAACTTCGATGTACGAAGAACAGTATGAACAATATGTAAGACGACCTTTCCGTACGGATTTTTATGATGATCTAAGTCCGTATGTGAAAGTTGGCAAACGGGGGTACACGCTCCAAATGTATGAAAGAGGCGTACAGATGCTAAATAAGCTTACGAAAGATGTAGAGGATGTGATGTATTGGATCATCGAAGATACGATTCACATCATTGCTCATCTAAATTTGCTTCGTAAATATAAAGTGGATAACAAAAATACTCATTTAAAATATACCAAAGAGATTAGGACGGAGCTAACCAATGCAATGAATAAAGCATTTTATGAAATAGGAGGAATCTATCAGGAATGGCATGAAGCAAATAGAAGGGGAACGTTGGAAAACCCATTAAAGTAAACAAAACTTAAAGAAACAGTTGACAATAACAGAGGAGAAATTTACAATTTTATATTAGTGATAATGATTATCAATATCATTAATTTTAAGTATGTTTTGCACTTACTATATTTCAAAGGAGATTTACAACATGCATCGTATGATGAACAAGAAGTTTCACATGATTTTATGTGCACTATTCGTAGTGATTTTCGTTATTTCAGGTTGTGGGAATGCTGGCAGCTCCTCTGATTCATCTGCTAAACCCGCGTCGTCCACGAAGGAAGAGGTAAGCAGTGATTCTGATACGCGTACAGTCTCTACGGTAAAAGGAGATGTGAAGGTGCCCCCTAATCCTCAACGGGTAGTCGTGAACTGGTATGTTGGCGATGTATTTACACTAGGGATTAAGCCGGCCGCAGTCATGGGATGGAAACAAGAAACGATGCCTTTTTACGATAAGTTTAACGACATCCCCAATATTGAAAAGTGGGAAACCGAGGAAATTATGAAGTATGATCCTGATCTCATCATTACATATGATACAAAGGATTATGATAAGTTGTCCAAAATTGCTCCTGTTCTTGTGATACCTGAGGATAAAATGACCTCCCTAGAACGTTTGAAATTCCTTGGTCAGGCTACAGGACATGAAGCAGAAGCGGACAAAGTGATTTCACAATTTGAAAGCAAGTTGAGTCAGGCCAAAGAAAAACTAAATTCCGATATATTCAAGGACAAAACGTTTAGTATTTTCGAGGACTGGGGCAGTGGTTCCTACGGAATTTATTATGAAACAGGCTCACGTGGAGGAACGTTGCTTTACAATTATCTTGGACTTCACAAACCGGAAAAGCTCAACACATTGGTTAAAAATTCCGGAGAGAATCGAGGTTCTTTATCCTACGAGGTAGCTGCTGAATACTTTGGCGATTATGTCCTGTGGTTTAAGCAGGAAGGTAAGGAATCTGAGTATGCGAAGACCAAAATCTGGAACAGTATTCCAGCCGTCAAAAATGGACACATTATCGAAATTCCAGCGAAATATGCAGGACTGTTCTATTATTCAGACGTTGCTAGTATGACAGGACAGCTAGATTATATTATTGGAAAATTACTGGAACAGACAAAGTAACGATGCATAATTGACCAACTAAGGGTGTAATCGATGTCTACTCACAAAGAACCAAATAAAAAAGGAATATTTCATTTTGTAAGCTACATGATCGTGGGCGTGTTCCTGCTCTTGGTAGTTTCCGCAGCATCCATCACCTTTGGTGCTGCGGAGATGAGCTTGAAGCTGGCGTGGGGGGCCATATTTCAATTTGATCCCAATATTACGGAACACCAAATTATTCATACTTTGCGTTTTCCACGCACTGTGGCGGACATCATTGTAGGGTGCAGCTTAGCTGTGTGCGGGGCGATTATGCAGGGAACCACTCGTAATCCACTAGCGGATTCGGGACTCATTGGTATAAGTTCAGGCTCAACATTTGCTATTGCGTTATGTATGGCCTTTTTGCCTGGTCGCACCTACGGAGAAACCATGCTGTATTCTTGCCTAGGTGCAGCAATCACTACAGGCATTACGTATTACATCGCATCTATAGGCAAGCGGGGAATGACGCCTCAGCGACTGGTGCTGGCAGGAATGTCCATCTCCATGCTTTTTGGTGCATTTAGTACGTTTATCGCTATTAAGTATGAGATTGGCCAAGCCCTTGATTACTGGTCTGCTGGTGGTACAGCCAGTGCCAAGTGGGGTGAATTAGCTTTCATTGCGCCACTGTTTGTAGTGGGTTTGGTCTGTGCCATCGCGCTTTCCCCCTCGATTACGATTCTGAGCTTCGGGGAGGATGTGGCATCAGGCTTGGGTATTCGTGCGAACAGGATTAAGTTGTTTTCAACCCTAATTGTATTAATTCTGACGGGGTTATCGGTTATTGTGGTCGGTCCTGTTGGCTTCGTTGGTTTGATCGTGCCACACATTATGCGCCATCTGGTCGGAACGGATTATCGGTTTATTATCCCGGCCTCAGCTTTGTATGGAGCAGTCTTTCTGTTGGCGGCGGATTTACTTGGACGACTGATCAATCGCCCTCATGAAACACCTCTTGGCATTATTTTTGCCTTGGTGGGCGTACCCTATTTTCTCTACCTTGTGCGCAAGCAGAGGAGGGAGTTTAGTTGAAACTGTCCCGCAATAGTAGGGGTATTAGCATTATTTTACTGTTAACCGTGTTGACACTGCTAGTGGCTGTACTCAGTATGAATGTTGGGAAAATGAACCTGTCTCCACTCGAAGTTTTCAAGGTCATCATGGGCGAAGGAACGAGCAAGCAGAACCTGATCGTGTTTGACTTTCGACTGCCGCGTATTGTGCTTTCCATATTGGTAGGTATTGGCATGGGGATATCAGGCTGTATCATGCAAAGCTTGCTCAAAAACGACATGGCAAGTCCGGGGACACTCGGCATCAGCTCAGGCTCGGGGCTATTTGTACTTATGTATATTACGTTGTTCGCTAGTGAAGGATTGCTATCGCCGATTCTTCTTCCAGGGCTAGCTTTTGCAGGCGGCCTTACGGCAGCTTTCTTGATTTTTATGTTTGCTTTCAGGCGGGGAAGAGACATCTCACCTACAGGCTTAATTTTAACCGGTGTCGCTATGGGGAGTGGCTACAGCGCATTATCTCTGATGTTGACACTCCGGCTAGATAAGCAACAGTATGACTTTGCTCTGAGATGGCAGGCTGGAGACCTATGGGGGGATGACTGGAGCTATATTATGGTGCTGCTCCCCTGGGTGCTGATTATCTGCCTTTACGTTTTTTACAGGTCTAACACACTCAATACGCTGAATTTGGGAAATCAGACAGCATCGGGGCTCGGCGTAGCCATTAAAAGGGAATTTATCGGCTTGACGATCGCAGCAGTGGCTCTGGCTTCTGGTAGCGTGGCACTTGGCGGAAATTTCTTTTTTGTGGGGATGGTTAGTCCTCATCTGGCTCGCAGACTGGTAGGTCCCAATCATAAGCTACTATTACCTACCACTGCAATGGTTGGTGCACTGGTCATATTAATTGCTGACACACTTACTCGGACGATTAGTTTTGGTGCAGATATTCCAACCGGAATTATTATCACCATACTGGTTACCCCTTATTTCCTTTACTTGCTGTCGAAAGCCAATTAAATGCACGATAAATGAAAAGACGCTAACCCATGTCCATGCAAAATATGGCTGGGTTAACGTCTTTTTTCGCGTTACTACTTAGGTCTCTTTGCGGAAAGATAATTCTTTCTCGCATTCTGTTAGGATTTCCGGCCTTCGTGTCGGAGGGGGGTTGTAAATAAAGCCTAATCCTTGGCATAATTCAAACCCAAGCGATAAGCTTGGTCCAGCAGTATTTCAAAATGACTGGGATTTGAACTCAGAGTCTCAACTAAGAATTCAACCTTGGAATTGGAAACACCGCAATAATCTGCGATACCCACATTCAGCAAATGAGTAATCATTTCATCATAGTTACGTTTTTTCAGCTGTTCTTTCGAAACGCCAGCCAAGCCAATCCATAAGATATGCTGATGATGAAGGTAATTCGAACCGTACGCAAACCCATTGTTCCATACACGGTCAATATAACCCTTCAGCATAGCTGGCAAATGCCACCACCAAAGTGGAAAAATAAATGCCAACGCATCATGCTGCTTCATCCGCTTTATTTCCTTTTCTACTTCAGGGGAAAAGGACTGTTCCGCAACTGTCAAATCCGGTTCATCTACTCCTTTTAAAATAGGATCAAAACCAATCCCATGCAAATCCAATATCTCATAATCGTGGCCTGCATCGGCAAGACCCTGTACGAAACGATCCGCAACCTTAAAGGTCAAGGAATCTTTTCTCGGGTGTGAAACAACGGTTAATACTTTCATGCCTCTTCACTACCTTTCTCAATAGCTTACTTCTAGGAATGCTCAATGCTTGATGCTATTATATACAGTAGGAAAATAATCTGGAAGTACGCACTTTTAAGTTCTATAGGATGATACAGGTGTCATAGGAACATGGAAGTGCCCTAGGTAGATTCCCTAGAAACTGATCTGAGTAATGAATTGAAGTGATGGGTTGTTCTGAGCAAACGAAGCCTTCTAAAGGAGGATTAAGAAATGACTGAACAGACGGAAAATAGGGTTCAAAAGAAGTATCAAGTTGGAGTGGAAGCGGCCTTAGAGGTAATGGGAGGAAAATGGAAGCCTTTGATTATCTACCATCTGATGACAGGACGGAAACGTACGTCTGAGTTTCGTCGGTTAATGCCCGGCATTACACAAAAAATGCTGACCACTCAGCTCAGAAGCCTGGAAAAGGATGAGATTGTTACACGAAAGGTTTTTAATGAAATCCCACCTAAAGTGGAGTATGAGTTAACGCAGTACGGCTGGGGATTAAAACCCGCGCTAGACCATTTATGCTATTGGGGAGAGGATCACCTGGAAAAGGTCCATGGAGACAAATCCAAGGTCTTGGAAGAATTCCAAGGTTGTGACTGATAGATATTAAGCCCTCACAAAGCATTCAATTAGAATAGCTTGCGGGGGCTTAAATGTCGTATGACAATATAGAAGGCTTAACTGTCGGTCATTCCGTTATCATAACTTAATTGCCACTCAATTCCGAACTTATCTTTAAGGCTACCGTAACATTTGCTCCAGAATGTTTCTTGAAGTTCCATGCTTACGGTTCCGCCTTCTTTTAATTTATGAAAGTACGATCGAATTTTCTCTTCGTCCTTATTGACGATGGCGAGGCTGATGTTGTTTCCGGCTACGAATGGCATACCAGGAAAAACGTCTGAAAACATGACATTACTACCATCAATTTGAAGCCGCGTATGCATGACCAAATTTTTGGCTTCTTCCGGTAGAGGATAATCGGGATTGGGCGGTGCTTCACCGAACGTCATAATTTGTGGTTTCTCAGTCTCAAATGCCTCTGCGTAAAACTCCGCTGCTTCACGACAGTTTCCATTAAAGTTAAGATAAACATCAACAGACATGTGTTTCACTCCTTTAGGGATCATTATTTTTCCATACTATACGGCCTTATTTCATTATTAACCTACAAACAAACAAGAATACAATAAGATCCGTTTTGCGAAAGTATTTGCGGTTTAACATGTTCAATTTTTAAAACAAATGGGCATGATAGTCAAAGTAATGGTATGATAGCTTAGTTAAATCTGAACGACTAGTAATGGAGTGATCATATGGGTGGAAAAAGCAAGGGCGGCGGGACCGGCAGAGGCACAGGTAGTAAGGGCTGGACACGCTGGAATAAAACTGCGAAGCCAGTAAGGACAAAAAGCGCTTCTACAAGCGCACCAGGAAGCAAAGCGACAGGTGGCACAAAAGGCGGCACTGCCAAACCAACAAGGAATAAAAGCGGCGGCAATAGTAGCAAATAAGCCGGGAAAGTATAAGTTGTCGTGAACGGGAACATCTGATTAAGCAAGAACAATCAGGTGTTTTTTTAATTATTTTACTTAAACTCACATATTATAATCAGAAGCAGGTGAATCGTGAGAATTAACAAGTACATCAGTGAGACAGGATTCTGCTCACGTCGGGAAACCAACAGGCTGATTGCAGCAGGACGAATTACGATTAATGGGATAGTCTGCGAAGCGGGCGCGGAAGTAGAGCCACAGGATATCGTGCTGATTGATGGAGAATCTATTCCGCATAATTCCAGTGAACCTGTATATTTGGCGCTGAATAAGCCTGTGGGCATCGTTTGTACCGCAGCGGAACAGGTAGCTGGTAATATCATTAGTTATGTCAATTATCCTTCGCGGATTTTTGCCATTGGCAGGCTGGATAAAGCGTCAGAGGGACTCATTCTATTAACCAACGATGGAAGCATTGTCAATCAAATGATGCGTTCCGAGCATGGTCATGAGAAGGAGTATGTAGTGACTGTAGACAAACCTGTTACAAACGAGTTTACGCAGGCTATGTCTTGTGGCGTTGAAATATTGAACGTCATTACCAAACCGTGCAAGGTTGATCGTACAAGCGAATACGAGTTCCGCATTATTTTGACGCAGGGTCTGAACTTGCAAATTCGCAGAATGTGCAAGGCCTTGGGGTACAGGGTGCTAAAGTTGGAGCGTGTTCGAATTATGAATATTACCTTGGATCATCTGGAACGTGGGCAATGGAGACATCTTGAGAGGGAGGAACTGGAGTTGCTTCTTGCTAAATTGCAATAATGAGTACAACAAAAGTTTATTTGAGGACAGATGTTCATACGGCCAACGCAACTTTAGGGATACTTTTTACGTAATTTCAACGAGCCGCCTACCTTACCCACCAACCATAGCACAATAGGAAACACGACACCGAAAATCATGGCGTAAAAAGGCCATACTGAAAAAAACTTGATTAAAAATTGCATATTTGGCCAAATAGAATGAACCATTGCCATTGCAATTAGGATCAGAGGAACTAAGAGAGAGTTAGCGCTTCGAAGACGAAAAGCATCTGCAAGCCCTTGCGCTGAAACATATAAAAGCAGTGCGAGTCGAAAAAATATGGTGACAAACCAGAACACGGCAACAACAATTTCAAACCGTTGAAGAAACTCCCCGTTACTGATTGTTCGGCTAATAAAATAAGTGGGAAACGTCAAATTAGATACAACACCTTCACTCATCACGGCGATTATTTGTAGAACCATGAAAAAATACATGCCGCCGCTAATCAATGCAGAGGTAATCACTGTCTTTCTCCACTTTTTTGGATCGGGGATGTACTGTGCAAAAAAGAGATACAGAATTGCTTCAAGGTAGGGAAAGGCAAACAAATTGAACGAAGCGAGAACGATAGGGTTCAAACCATACTCGAAAATAGGGAGCACATTATTTATGCTGGTATCAGGAAGGAGGGTAATCCTGACCAAAAGATACAGGGCAAGAAGGAAAAAAAACAGGATTTCCGCACAACGGCCGATTACAGCAGGGCCTGATCGAACGGCGAAATAAATGACTATTAGCATGATGAAATATATCGCGTCGGAGGGAGTTTCCGGCATAATAGCTATCGAGATAAAGTCACCTAGATTTCGAAGCGTCATGATGAACACAAGAAAGGGAAAGAAAAAAATGAAAACGATGCTGATCGTCCCGCCTAAGGGACCGAAGAGGCAACGGAGATGCTCTACGAAAGATTTCCCCTGTATTTGCCTAGCGATGGAGGCATATAAAGGTATCAATAACAGATGCAAACCTAAGGAGACTGGAATGGAGAGCCAGGCATCTTGTTTAGCGGCAGCGGTAATTGCCGCTGGGAGCACCAGATATGCGCTTCCTATTTGATATAATGCAAACCACATAATAGCTTGTCGAATGGTTAAGTTGGAATTCATCCCAATGCCTCCTTAAGAAAATATTTCAGTAAGTAACCGGCTTATCGGTTGAAATAGGATTTGGATGCCCGTCAGTGGAGTCGGCAGTTTAATGTTGGCGATCCGTAGGATAATCAATATAACGCCTATAATCAACAATATCGAGCTGAATACAATTTCACGCACATATTGTTTCTCCTTAAATTTTTTAAACTCATACAACGATGTTAAAATGGAAGTTACGAGAATCACATAAAGCATATGCATTCACTCCTGATTGTGTATTCCCATATCAATTGGACTGGTAATGTCTCCGAACCGGACTAAACGATAATTGAGCTGAATATCCACTTTAAGCGTTTGGAATTTTTGTGGCCAATCCTTTTTCCATCTATGCCATTCATGTGGGAACTTGCGGTGAAAAGCTTCTCCAAACCCGAATATATCGGAACCGATGTGTTGTGCGTACGAAATGCCTTCCTTCAAAGACTGTTCCAGATGCTCTTTAGCTGATTCTTGAAGATCTCTAAATGTCTTTTCATTCTTAAGGTTGGCATTGCACGAGACCGTTCCGATATTGGATTCTGTATCCACAATAAGAGAAATGTGCGGCTCATGGTCTATTATTTCTGGACGCATCTTTACTTTGGAACGGATTACTTCAACAACAAATTCCCCTTTGGAATTCGGACAATCGATGGAAGCTACGGTGCTGGAAACACGGTTGGATATATAGGTAAAGGCTTTACTTTGTGAATCATCCATCCAATTGATAAGTCGGTCGCCCTTGAAAACACCAACTCCAGTAAAAAAATATTTAACATGTTGGGGCGACTTTGTCACATTATCAATAGTTAGACCTTTCTCTAGGTTTGTCAGTCGAATACCGGTGAGAACCGGTTCAATGCCATCCTCTGTAAATTTCTCTAAAATATCTTTCACATTGACCGCGGAAGTTGGAGCCCATGCTTTTTCAGAAAGCCTTAATGCCTTATACATATCCATTGCAGGCAAGATCTCGGTTGGAGCTACAAAAGTAACGGCCTCCTTTGCCGAGTTTCCTCTGACAACGGCCAAATAGAAATCAGGCCGAACTTCATGATCACGGAACAGAAAGTCCAGCGGCTCCTTGATTCCTTTTTTTGCCGTTTTCTCATCAAAAATGACAAACTTTAAGTGAGACATATACATTTTTCGGGACGATTCCGTTGTTAATTTTCGAATAGCTTCAAATATGGTATCGGCGCGTTTGGAAAAAACGATCGTTGGCGTCCGTTCCATGGGGGAATTATGAGACATTTTCGATGGGTCAACTACTTGTAAACTGACTTCATATTGGTCATCAACTGCATCAATGCCCAGAGCCATCACGACGGAAATTGCGCTCAATTCCTTACTGTTCCAGCAACCCGTAAGAAACACCATTAGCCAGATGCACATAAACAGTAATATAATGGTGGATCGGTACGAGTTCATGATGGTTTACTCCTTTAGTTTTTACGATGTTTTTTAGTTCTATATGGAAAACGCAATATGGCGTCCCTCTGCTCCGACGATTTGTAATTGGCAAAGGGGCTCAAATACGGTACACCGAATGAATGAAGCCCATTCAGATGCACAAAGAGCATGAGAATACCAACAGTCAATCCGTACACACCAAACATAGCGGCTATGCCTATGAAAGCGAAACGTAATATCCGAATTGGAATTGCAAAAGTGTACGAGGGAATGACAAAGCTCGAAATGGCAGTTATTGCAACAACAATGACCATAACAGCCGAAACGATGTTTGCTTCTACAGCTGCCTGGCCGATCACTATTGACCCGACAATAGAAACGGCTTGACCGACCGTCCGTGGCATACGAAGACCTGCCTCCCTCAGAATTTCAAAAACCACTTCCATGATCATCGCCTCAATAAATGCTGGAAACGGTACTCCTTCACGTTGCGCGGATAAGCTTAATAACAAAACTGTTGGAATCATATCCTGATGGAATGTCGTTAATGCGACATAAATGGCCGGAGCCAACATACAGATTGCCAGGCAGATGTACCTTAATATTCGAATGATACTACTGTAAACAAAGGATTGATAATAGTCTTCTGCGGATTGAAGGAAATCCGCAAACACCGCAGGCGCAAGGATGGCAAAGGGAGATCCATCCACAAATATCGCTATTTTCCCCTCCATAATTCCTGCTGCAATGGAGTCAGGGCGATCAGAATTATAAAAGAGCGGAAATATCGTGAATTGCTTATCTTCATGGAGACATTCTTCCAAATATTCGCTTTCAAGCACGCCTTCTACATGCATGTTCTTTAACTTGGATATCATGTCCTGCACCTTTTTTGGGTCAGCGACCTCATGTAAATACATGACCGATACATCGGTCTTGGTTTTTTCGCCAACTTTCATGGTAGTTAGACGTACTCTTGTATCCTTCACCCTTCGACGAACCATAGTCGTATTCGTACGTAAAGTTTCTGTAAACGCTTCTTGCGGACCCCTGACCACAGGCTGTGTCTTCGAGTCCGTAATGCTGCGTTCTTCCCATCCAGGCAAAGAAATGACCAATCCTTCATCCATATCGTCCAGTAGTAGAAGAAGACCACCTGAGAGGATCTGTTCCAAAGCATCTTCAAAGTTTTGAGTAAAGCTTGCTTCACCAATGTCCAAAATTGCGTTTTTCAATAACAGTAAAGTGATCTCGTCAGAGGAAACACGATCATGCAACGGACGGATCACGTTGTCCTGTACCTTTTGCATGTCAGTCATTCCGTCCAAATAAAAAAGAGCGGCGTGTTTATGGCCAGTCGTGATCTCACGAACAACAAAATCCGAACTGTTTCCCATGAAGTCACAAATGAGATCGATATTCTGGCATAATTGTCTTGAAAATTTGGTATGTAACTTCATTTTCACCCTCCTCAGATACGTAGTATTAACAATAATCCAAAATAATACCACAATAATCCATAATTGAGTTTGTTGTCGGTAAGGTCAATGACATCTTCAACGGTGGAGGGTAAAGGCTATTCTCTTTCTTTGAAGGCTTTGTATGATGAGGACAAATACGTATCAGGGAAAGTACCAGCGAAGCTGATACCACCCGCAAAGTAGAAGTAATTACATAGGGGGACTTTTATTTTGTTAAAACATCCGTTTGACTACGGAAAACACTAAAATCCATAGCTGGGCCTAGTCAGGACTAGCAGAAGGGTGACTACGAAGGGTACAATACCTATATCATTGAGGGGAGGAATTCTACATGAACGAACAACTCATAAAAAGCGATGGAATAGAAATTTGTACTGACAGTTTCGGAAAGCGAGTTAACCCGGCAATATTACTGATAATGGGCGCTCAATCCTCACTGGTTTGGTGGGAGGAAGAATTCTGCCAGCGTTTAGCAGCTACAGGTCGCTTTGTCGTTCGCTATGATAACCGAGATGTTGGACGTTCTACAACCTATGAACCTGGGCAACCGGACTATACTTTCGAAGACATGGCAGATGATGCTATTCGAGTATTGGATGCGTATAAGATTGAACAAGCGCATATCGTAGGGATGTCTATGGGCGGAATGCTGACTCAAATGATAGCTCTGCGACATCCAGACAGAGTTCTAACCATTGCCCTTTTAGCAACGTCCAATTTTGCTCCCGATCTTCCACCGATGGAGGAAAAGGTTATGGACTATTTCTCGAATATGGAGGCAATAGATTGGACGAACGAACAATCGGTGGTCGATTTTGTGATAGGTAGATCAAGAATTCTAGTAGGTTCAAAACACCCTTTCGATGAAAATAAAGTTTATAAATTAGCAAAAGAAGAATGGAAAAGAAGCAATAATATAGCCAGCATGAACAATCATGCAATGCTGTCAGGTGGAGAATCCTATCTGGTTAGGACTGGTGAGATAAACGTTCCCACTCTGGTGATACACGGTACTGAAGACCCGATTATCCCTTATGAACACGGAAAAAATCTTGCTAACGAAATTCCAGGTGCGGTTTTACTGACATTGGAAGGTGCCGGACATGAGCTTCACTTCGACGATTGGGATTTAATAATCGAGTCTATTTCAAATCACACTTCGAAACACAATTAGGTCAACTGATGTATAGGAGAGTTGAATAAAACAGCGGCAGTCTAGGACTTAGTTTTCCCGTCCATGGCTGCCGCTGTTTCTATAACTTGGCTCAGTATAATGTAGTATCGTTTTACTCTTTGCCAATCCTCGTTCAACTAACGTTTTCCGTTAGGTAATTAGTAAAAGCAAATAAGGGGTTATACAAAATAATGTTTGTTTTCATTAACCCATTGAGTAAATGTTCTGGCTGGCTTGCCTGTAACTTGTTCTACTGTCGGTAGAACGGTATAGGCTCCTTTAGGAGGGTTTTTCCCAATCCCTATAATAAAGTATTCAATAAATTCATTGTCATAGCCTTTGCTTTTCCAATCTTGTTTTACTTGCTCTTCTGTAATTTCAACAAGATCAATGTATTTATCTATAACTGCAGAAATTTGTTTAACCATACTTCTTGGAGACAATGCTTCTGGTCCTGTCAAATCATATGTTAGCTTATCATGGCCTTCTTCTGTCAGTGCCTTTACTGCGACATCAGCGATATCAGCTTCATGAATTCTAGCGCTTAAACTATCAGGGAAAGCCGTACGAATAATCCCTTCTTTTTGGATTGATTCTGTCCAACCACTGTAAAGTGCATTTTTCATAAATTCCACTGGCTTTAATAAAGTCCATTCCATTCCGCTATTTTTAATAACGTCCTCAATTGGGTTCCCTTCAAAATCTATCAGGGCTACAATTCTTGCAACATTAGCTTGTTTTTCCATCTGAATAATTCTTTTGTTTTTTATAAATTTTTCGTCTGATTGTTCACTCTGAGTGATCAGAAACAAGCTATCTATAGAATGGAGATGTGCTTGTATAGTCTCGGGAATATCAAGGTCACCTAGAACTACTTGTGCTTCTTTAGGCAAGTTGCTTTCCTTCCTTGACAATGCTTTTACTTCTATATCTTTTGCGAGTAGTTGTTCAACAATATGACTTCCCACACTTCCTGTTGCTCCTGTAACTAGAACTTTCATTCCTTATTTCCTCCCAAGATTAATTATTTAGGTATTACTTTCGATTAGATACTCCTCATGGTCTACTGCTATTTGAAGGTTACTTGGTTATAATAAAGTGTGGTGTAACACCATAGTCAAGGAGGGATTTCATGGAGAATAATGTTCAAACTCATTTAACGTCAGGACAATTTGCAAAAGTGATGGGTATTAGCAAGGATACTTTATTTCACTATGATCGACTTGGAATTCTTTCTCCTGAATTTAAAGCTGAAAATGGGTATAGATATTATTCAATTAATCAAATGGATGTTTTTAAAGTGATTTCAATACTTAAAGAATTAGAAATGCCATTAAAAGAGATAAAAGAGTATTTAAATAAAAGGTCACCTCAGGAGCTCATTGTCCTGCTTGGGAAAGAAGAGGCAATGCTGAATTCAAAAATTAAACAACTGCAAAAAATGAAAAGTATAATATCAGAGAAGAAACGAATTACCCAAGCAGCAACTGAGATCATTTCAACTGATATTATTATTGAGGAAAAAAAGGAGGAGTTTTTGGTAGTAACAGAGGCTGATCCTTACACAAATGATAAAAGCATTTACGATTCTATGATAAAACACGAAAAGTACTTGAACATTTATAGTATTGATGCTTCCCATACAGTAGGCTGGATGAGAGATACTAAAAGAGTCTTAACAAATGAAACATTCAATTATAATTATCTTTTTACTAAAGTTAGTAAAAAATCAAATTATTCAAATTTCAAGCGAGAAAAAGGAACATATTTAATCGCGTACCATACAGAGGGATACTCAAGCGTATGTGACACTTATGATCGAATAATAAGTTATGCTAAAGATAAGAGCATAGAATTACAGGGATTTTTTTATGAGGATGTTTTGTTGGATGATCTTTCAGTTAGAGGTTATGAAGAGTATTTAATTAAGATCTCTGTTCAAATCTTAAAGATGTAGATTAGAAAACAAAGAAGATCCATCACGGTAAATCAAACTATCCTGCTGGTTAACCATCCATGCATCCCAATAAAACATTTTCCTCGCTGTAGTGAATGCCTAATGTCTGTTGAGCGTACTTACTACTATTAATTGGGGTGATCTACAGATCGCAAGAGATAATGAATGCAAACATTCAAAAAATACAGGTTGAAAATAGTACCATATCGAACTATAATATTAGTACGATATGGTACTTTTTTTGAGAAAATGGAGGTGCACATGGGAATTATAAAAGGAAGATCTGTTTTTTTATCAGCATCCATAGATGCATTGCTGGCTAGAATAGTTTCAAGAAAACACAGGGAATCTGAGGTTGATACTTTAACAGCAACACAAGCAAGGATTTTGTTTTATCTTTGGAGAAAAGACGAAATACCTATACATGAAATCTCAAGGATTACCAATCTTCAGAAGTCAACTTTAACGAGTATATTAACGAAGTTGGAAAAAGCAGGACATATCAGTTTTATGCCTTGCCAAACAGACAAACGGAAAACAATAGTTAAAGTAGTGAATAGAAATGAAAATTTAGTGGAATTGAACAAAAAGATTATTGATGAAGTCGGAGAGATTTTTTACAAGGGATTTAGCGAGGATGAAATAGCATTGTATCAAAGTTTCTTAATAAGAACTTTAGATAACCTGATAGAATGCGAGAATGAAAAAAAGTGAGGAGAGAGAGTATGAATAAAAAACTAAGAATGGTATCCTTCGTACTTTTAGCAACATTGGCTTTTGCCACACAAAAGGAAAGTTTCGCAGCAGCTGAAAGTCCTCCTACAGATGTTATTAGTATGGCTCCTACCTATAAAGATGTGGTGTATGCAACCGTAACTAATGACGATGGAAAGAAAAAAGAGTTAAAAATGAACATCTTTAAGCCGGAGGGTGTAACCGAAGCAACTCCTGTCTTGGTATATATTCATGGTGGAGGATGGGCTATAGGGGACTATCAGGGCGATGATGCGCCTAAAGATGCAAAGAAGGAAACAGCCGCGCCACCAAATCGACCAGCACAAATGACAGGTAGAGCCACAGATCAAGTGGCTACAGATTCAGCATATCAAGTTTTCAAAAAAGTATTAGAAGATAAAATTACTTTTGTTTCCATAGATTATCGGCTAAGTGGCGAAGCTATTTTTCCGGCTCCCATTTATGATGTTAAGGGCAGTATCAGATATCTCCGTGCACATGCCAAGGAATACGGTATTGATCCAGAAAAAATTGCAGTAGCAGGAAATTCTGCAGGTGGACATCTGGCTACCGAACTCGCTGTTACTAGTGATATAAAAGAGCTTGAAGGTGATGTTGGGGGCAATCTTGAGTATTCAAGCAAAGTAATGGCTGCAGTTGATTTTTACGGTCCAACAGATATGTTTACCATGGGCCCTGAGATGGACGCAACCCTGCAATCTCCTGAGGAGGCAGCCGAAATACATGACTCTCCACGAGCAGCTGAAGCCAAACTTCTTGGATTTGATAAAGAAGGACAAGGTGTTGCAGTCCTGAGAGATATTCGGGATAAAAAACAAACCAATTCTCCTTATTGGGAAAAAGTAAAGTTGGCAGAATTGGCAAGTCCTATAAATTATGTATCTTCAGATGATCCACCAATGTTTATTGCACATGGAGGAAGTGACAGTTTAGTATCTATTCAACAAAGTTTGAGACTTAGAGATACTCTTAACCATGCAGGAGTAGAAAATATTTTTATGTCTAACTCTAAAGCTCCCCACGGTGGCCAGGGTGAAGATGTCAATAATGCAGCTATAACCTGGGTAACAAAAAAAATGCTTAATAAGTGATAAATTTTAAATATTTATGTTATTTTATTAAAAAAAGGGATCTCCATTTATGGAGGTTCCTTATTCTTTAAAGCCTACTTTAGATGAATTAGATTGGCTCTTTTAACCGTTTCATTGCAGATTAAGTCGTTAGGCTATGAGTTAGATTAATTAATGTACTACCCATTGGATATCAAGATGAAATGTTTCTTGAACGGAAGATGCCGATCGAACAATAGGATCAGACAATTTTGTAGCGGAAAATGCTCATATGTGAGATGGCTTGATGATTTTAGGAACTCTATCCTAAGGGGTAGGGCTTCTTTTGGTTTGTTCTATTTAATAAATAGTCTGTGCTTGTTTGGTGGAAATTTGCCAATAGTCCTTCAATTATTCCTAGTGAAATATTCGCTAAAATTCAATATTGATATTTCCAATAGGATATTCTTATTTTTGGGGAACAAAACGCATCTACGGATCCGAAATTTACGCAAAGTCTGTATCAAGAAGGAGAAGATGAAATGAGTATCTTGGAGGATTTATATTACGGCAAATGGTATCCAAGTGAACGAATCAAACCGAAGAACCCTGAACTTGAACTAACCCATCAGAAAATATCCGCTTCTATGGAAACTCTAAAAGCAAGATTGCCAGAACAAGATTATAAGTTAATTGAAGAACTATCTGATTTAAATGATGTCCTAATTTCTATATTATCTGCTTCGGATTATATTTCTGGGTACAAAACGGGAGTTTTGATGATGTTAGAAATATTTGATGGGAAAAATTATCGAAACTAAGGTATACCTTTGTAAAGTAAAGGGAAAGAAGACTTATACAGAATAGAGTTAAAAGGCAAGGGCCGGACGCTATAGCGTACCGGCTTATTTAATATGAGATGGCTGTTAATCTTATGATCATATAACTAAAATAAGATATATTTTCACGAATATTCAGAAGAAGATGAGGATTTATAGAGGTGCTTTTTTATAACTAAGAAGAAGCTGTATTTGATAAAATATAAGTCAGAGGTCATAGGGATTAAGTCTTCTAATTCATATAACAATTAGTAATAAAGATGGTTTTCCATAAATTTGAATAATGTTATTATGTCCTAACGAACCTAAACCGAGGTAAATTATGACAACAATTAAAGTGACACCTGAACAACTTATATCCATCTCTAAGAAATTTGAGCTTGCACAGCAAACGGCGACGCAAATGAATAGTCAGTTATTGCAGCATATCTCGTTTATGGAACGATTTTGGGAGGGGATAACAAAGGAGCAATTCTATTATAGATTCCAAACATCTCAGAAGAATATGGCTGACTTTGTTACACTAACAGATTCGATTGCTAGAGAACTACGGCAGCATGCAAATAAGTTTAGATTAGCAGATATGATGGAGGATGGGAATCTAGACCCAGGTTGCTTGCCACCTCCACCGAATACTTGTGCAGTTCCTGTTGCAGATACACGAAATGCGCTCCAGAAATCGGCGGATAGCGTAACGGAGCTTGGTCAGGATTTTGTAGCAGCTAATTCAGAACGATATGAGAAAAAATTTGATTCAGTATGGAGCTTCCTAGATTATATGTCGTACGGCATTCCGAAGGGAATGTATCAAGGGTACATGGAACGGGCAGCTAAACAAAACGATTCATGGAATGACATGCTCAATTTCGGTACATTTGGAGTATCGGGTATGATTCAGGGAGCATTTAATCCCACCAATGCATGGTCAAAAGAACATATGGCAAATTTGATTGGTACAGCAAGTTTGATGATAGGTTCTACGACTACCAAAGCGCTGATTAAGCCCAAGAATATTTTGGAAGGGTCTGTTAAGTACGAAGCTACTAAGAGTACAACCAATATTTTAAAAGAAAGCGAGCAGCATCCGGTTTTTGGAAGAGGGCTCAATACAGACATTGATGATATATTCAGAAAAAATCCTGATGATCCTTTAAAAGAAATTATTGGACCTGGAAGAGAGTCACATCCACAAGAATGGAATAAAATTATTGACGAGTTACATTCAGAAGGAGTAGAAGTAATATATAAAGGTAACACAATGGCATATTCTCCTAGCAAGGGAGGGCCTGGCCAACTAATTATAGATGAAGATGCTTCTATAGGAGCGTTAATTCATGAGTATACTCATTATTTAGATGATTCAAAACAAGGATTTCCCGGAATGAGTTACCATTTTCAAACAATAAATCGTGTGAAGATGGAATTAAATGCATATATGAGAGAAATAAAAATTGCCGAAGATATGGGACGTAATGATATTGCAAATATGCTGTTTGAAAATTATATTCAAGAAAGAAGATTACTGACCAGTCACTTAAAATAAAAATAATTTAGGAGGAACAAAATGAATATAGTAAAAAAAATAGAAGAAGGAAAATGTTCAATACAAGAGTTAGAAAATTTGCTGGAAGAAAAGAACCCCATAGTTTTATATCATGCAATGACACATATCGGAAAAGAGAGCATTCGTACAGAGGAAATAATAAAAAAATTAAGTGGATTATCTTTAAAAAGGGAACCTCAAGATAAGCTGATAGGCCATTACAAGGTGGGAGACTTAGCAATAGCTACTATGATAAAACTTGGAGAAAAAGAAAATGAAATATCTGGATTTAAAATTTTAGATGATTTTGAAAAAAAGATGGTTTTCCGTTTATTTGAAGAAGTTGAATGGTAAAACCCACACTCATCTGGATAAACGCACTTAATTCATAACTTATTTCACCTCGTACTAAGAGGAGGAATAAGTTTTTTTCATATCTAATGGAGGTGAACCAAATGAATAGAATACTTATTCAAGCTGTAGAGCGTTTGTATTCAATTCATTTTGAAAGTTTAGTCAAGTCCAAAATTCGCCGAAAACGTCGCTCTAGGAGAAACTACTTAGCTGCTGAGTGTGTAGAGTAAAAGCCTAACCAAAAATGGGTAACGGATATTACGCAATATTGAGTGGGCGAACGCTGGTGGTATCTTTCTGCGATAAGGACTTGCCAAAGCTTTTGCAAGGCAAAAGATGTGACCGGGCTAATCGTTCATAACGACTAGGGATTTCAGATACAAAATAACAATTGTTTATTTAATGTATTAAATTTCCAAATGATCATTGTCATCATGTTGACGATAATACAAAATGCTGTTATTGTAATTATAGTCAGTATGCTGACAATAAAAAGAAAAGGATATATTTATGGAATATTCTAAAGCGCTTAGAGAGTTATATATAATGCAACAAACTTACGCTACTTTTTTTTCCGTCACTAATAAGTTGCAAATACAAGGCGACAACTATTTTGAGAAATTAACATCACGACAGTACATGATCATGCTGGCAATAGCTCATTTGCCAGAGGATGAAACGACACTTGTTAATATTGCAAGAAAGTTAGAAACAAGCAAACAAAGTGCACAAAAGCTTGTAGTCAATTTAGAGAATAAAGGATACTTGATTACGACACCAAGCAAACGGGACAAACGTGCCATTAACGTGGAAATCACGGAATTAGGGAAAAGAGTCATGCTGGAATGTGGTGAGAAAGCAATATGCCTAATGGCAGATATTTTTAATGAATTCACAACTGAAGAATTAGAAGTGTTATGGAGTTTATTGAAAAGAATATATGGTACTCACAACGAAGAGTACGTTGGTTTTGAGGAAGACGTAAATTATAAATTTGAAGACCTGGAAGGGTTTCAAGGAGCACAAATTCGAGCTTTAGATAGTTTTATTTTGCGGAGAAAACATTTTAAATGATGGAATTGGAAATAGGCAATATTTCCATTCAAGTTCTATATTTTCTTTGGAGGCTACGAGATGAAATTACAAGTACAACCAAGAGTTGCACTTATTGATGAAAAAATCGATTTTTGTGTCACAGGGTTACCACCAGAGGGCAAAATGAAAATAACTGCATCCATGCATTTTCCATGGGCAGTAAGTGAAAAGTATCAATCATTTGCTTGGTTTACTGCGGATTCAAACGGCAGTGTTGATTTATCAAAACACAAACCTGATTCTGGAACTTATGATTATATAGATAGTATGGGGCTTATTACTTCTTTACAAAAGATTAATAGTGAGGGAGGGAATATCGCTCTTAATATTTCAATAGATGATAGTGTATTTATTGATATAGTATGTGAAAATGGACAAGATCGAGAATGTATAAGACTAGAGCGTATGTTCAAGTTACCGGAAGTGAAAAGACAACAGATCACTGATGAATTTATGGGAGAGTTATTTTATTCTGAAAACTCAAATAATAAAACGATTGTAGTATTGGGTGGATCTGATGGTGAACGAAGTGGTCTTTCGCTTTTGTCAGGACCATTGGCATCTAGAGGTTTTAATGTTTTAACCGTTGGATATTTCAATGAAAAGGGATTGCCTAAAAAACTAGAGGAAATTCCCCTTGAATATTTTGAAAAAGTGTTCTCTTGGCTTAAAAAGAATCCATTAACACGTGCTAATGAAATATATGTACACGGTACATCTAAAGGCGGAGAATTGGCGTTACTTTTGGCATCGCGATATAATTTCATTTCTAAAGTTGTGGCTTCTGCACCCCATGCATATTGTTTTCAAGCGTTGGATGGTTTGATGAGTGGTAAAAATGTTTCATCATGGTCATATGAAGGGAGATCATTACCATTTATACCCGTTGATAATGATATTTTTTACGATCATCAGCGTCATTGCTTAGAAAAAAATATACCTTTTGGTTTTACTACTACATATAAAAAAAGTGTGGAAAGGGCAAGAAATAAAGAGGAGGCTCGAATAAAAATAGAGAATGCAAATGCAAATTTATTGCTAATTTCAGGACATCAAGATAATATTTGGAATACTCACGAGACATGTGTAGAAATAATGAGTATTTTGAAAAAAAACAATTATAAATACAAATACAATCTTTTAGACTATAAGGATTTAGGTCACTCATTACCATTACCGTTTATTATACCTTTAAGCGAAACATTGAACTTAAAAATGGATGGAGGCGTTTTTACTTGTGGTGGTACTTTAAAAGGAAATTCTTTTGGTCAATCAGATTCTTGGCAGAAAACAATAGAATTTTTTATGAATTAGGGCGTGTCTTCAAACTCAGGCAAGCCAAACCATAATGGTTGCCAAGGCAAAAAAGACTTGAATGACACGCCAATTTACATAGTGAGTCGCCAGACGACGATAAATTCTTTATTTTATTAAAGAAGCATTCCACCAAATAACGTTTTTTTGTAAACGTCCTGATCATATTTTAGGGTGACTCGGCGATTTTTCTTTCCGGGAATCACTGGAAAAGCCTGTTGTTCCTTCAAAAACATGCGAATGACATGGATATCTTACGCGCGGTCGTCAAACACTTGGGATGAACATTCCGGGATTATTCGTTTTAGGCTCCATGTTTTCGACAAACAGTAATGATGGAAGGAGATAAAGGAGTGAACGGTGTTTTATCCCAGTCCGAATATTGATTTTCAATACAAAAGCCGCGGCTCGTTAATAAACGCTGAAGCGTGTCATTATCAGTAAAGCGACATGCAATTCGAGAAATTGTTTTCTCCGATCCCCAATCACGGAACGTGACCCAGTGCATGATCTGGTTACTTGAATCATACGACTGTGTCCCAGATATCTTGACTTTAATCCCATCTTTATCGATAAAATTTCCCCAGATGCTTTCCTCTTGGTTGGATAAATCGGTTCCCAAGGGGTTTCGTGTTTCAAAAACAAATATCCCATTTGATTCTAGGTGCTTGTAGACGGTTTCGAGTAAGGCTCGTTGATCCTCATCGCTCAAAAATGCCTGGAATGCATTTCCTGTCAAATAAATCATGGAAAAACGCTTTTCGGAATCGAATGTACGAGCATCAGCTTCAATAAAATCCACAGGCAAACCTTGAGCTTTAACCCGCGCATATTCAAGCATCGATGAAGAAATATCAACACCTGTTATATGTATCCCCGATTTTGATAAATGAATGGTTGTCAATCCTGTACCACATGCAAGTTCCAAAACTTCGCCTGGGTTCAATCTAGCCATATCAAGATAGAAATTATATTTATTAGTCTCACAGCCAAATTCAAGATCATAATTAATCGGGTCTCGATACTCTTCAAGATTATCGTGATCTATCAATACGAATCATCCCTTCACTACAATACAGATTTCTTTAAATCATCCTTCATTATACCATCCATTCTCGGTTTTGCGATATATGGAAACCATGTTGATGTTTTTAAAAAAAGGACTGACGCGCCAGCATTTTTAAAACAAAAAAGTCGCTAATTTAGCGGATCGGATGAGGCAATCGTTTCGTCTTTTCATTTGAAAAGTTTACGATCACCTTGACTGAAATCATAGTTTTATAGTTTGAAGACACACTCTAGTATAAGGGCAGCTAGATTCGCTCCCGATTTAACATCAATAGAAAGGATGACGCTAATGAGGGTGCCATAACCCGATTTAAAAGCGCTGATTTGCGTATACGTGATGTTAAGGGAGAACTTTATATTGAAGAACGATAAAGGGGCAACGTTTAAAATGGAAAAAATAATGGATGTTAGTTTAACTTTTGTGTCAAAAGATGAAGGTACAATTATAGTAGGAACAAACAAAGGATTAGACCATTTAACCTACCCAGAAATAAAAAAAATCATAGGTGATAAAATTCTTATTAAGAATGCAGATCAAATTGAGACGGTATTAAGTGTTAGCTCTGTTCAAATTTCAACCTCAATGGCTGAAAGGAAAAATATTGGAATATGCATTGGCAAGTTAGTATCTCCTGACCTTATTCAAGTTGGAGCAAGTATTTACAGTTTGGAAGATTAATTAATATATTGTAGGCAAAATGAAATTTGTAAATTAAAATGCTTTAAAAAGGTGGTTCCCCAAAAGGGGAAACCATCTGAATTTTTTATCCGAGAAAATTTAGTGTTTATATGACTTTGTTATAGGAACTTCTTCATTTCATTAAATGCTAACTCCCTGTGACCTGCTTGGCAGTGTTGCTCACCCCCCGTTTCTTTAGTAAATACTTTGGTTGTAATGGACGCAGCATTTATTAATTCTTGTTGGATTTGTGCGAGTCGGCTAATAGGTACGTATTGATCATCTTCTCCAGCTAGTAAAAGAACATCTTGATTAATGAATGCCCCAATGCCTTGCATCGTGTGCTTTTCGAAATTTTTAATAAGATCAAAAGGCGTTGCTTTACCGGTGTTTTCCATCCCTTTGGTAATCTTCCAATGCAAATCAATATTGTGAGTTATTATCTGTTCGAATAATGAATTCACTTGATCTACTTCATTACGATCGACTAGCTACACTATACTCTGGTAAGTTGCTTCTGGAATTCCCATTTTTAAGGCATCTAAACCACAATAGAAAATGTTAAAAGCAACTACTTTATCGATTCTCTTTTCGAAGGCTGCCGCTCGCATAGCTAAATACCCTCCCCAAGAAGCAACTACGAGATTTACATGAGCTAATGTGAAATAATCAATCACCGTTGATATGGGCTTTTCCCATTGGGTATGTGCTTACTATAGAGTATAGTCACTACATAAAAAATAATTAGTATCGCATAATCTGTAGGATATCTTACACGGTATATATGAAGTGTTCGAAAACTTACTCATAAGGAGCAAGTGGTTAAATGAATGAAGATATCAGAATTTATAAAACAAAAATAGGTATTAAGCGGGCATTTATTGAATTACTCCAACAACATGATTTTAAAGATATTACGATCAAAAAAATTTGTGATCAAGCTCTTATCGGACGTTCTACAAGGTGACTATCTTTTAAAAGTGGGATATTCCCCTGAATATACGGCTTATCCAGCTCGTGTGCATAACTTTAATATGATTGCCACACTCCTGCAAAATCTCAGGAAGACAACCTATATGATCCACATCTTGATGCGTCAAAATCACAGCTTTTAGTTTGTCGAACGACACGCCTACCTTTTCCATTGCCACGCGTAAATCTTCCATTTGTCCGGGGAATCCTGTGTCTATTAAAACAGCCATTTCTCGATCCCACAAAAGAGTGGGGTGAATCCTATTCCCCTGAAAATCTAGCTGAAGCATTTCTACTCCCTGTGAAATTTCCATAATATTGGGCTTCACGAACACGAATTGTTGTCACAATACCGCAAGATCGAATTACAAAATTGTTAGGTTGATGTAAGGCAAATCGATAGCTTAGGCCAGCCTGGCAGGATAAGATTGGAACAAACGAAAATAGAAATTTTTTAAAAGGAGAATCGAGATGAGGCTGTTTGAACTGTTGCTTTTATTGTCAAACATCGGCTTGTTTGCATTAACCGTAGTATTAAAAAAAGGACGGCGTAGAATTCCAGTATTCGTTGCAAGCGGGATTGCCACACTTTTACTGGTCATTCATTGGACGGTGGAAGGATACAGAGTTCAGCTATTTTTCCCATATTGCATAACGATCCTTTTTTTAGCCATTTCAGGTTATAGCTATTTTAAAAAAACCGGCCCCAAAAAAATCCCACGATTCATGTTGGGTTCAGCTTATACCTCTATAGCGATAATGCTGGTCGTAACAGCGGGTCTCATGTATGCTTTTCCTGTATTTAAACTACCTGAACCGACAGGCGAATTTAAGGTAGGAACGCAAACTTTACATTTCGTGGATACAAATAGGGAAGAGATCTTCGACGAAGCCAGAGATGGTAAGAGAGAATTGATGGTTCAGGTCTGGTATCCGGCTCAAGCTAGCACCGGCAAGTACGCTCCCTTTATTCCTGATACCCAGATTTTACGTTATATGGCCGCGAACTATGGCCTTCCCGAGTTTACGTTTCAACACCTGAAGTACGTATCCAGTCATGCTTATTCGGGGGCCGAAGTCTCTTCGGCACAGACTTCATACCCTCTGATCCTTGCGAATCCCGGCAACGGCTCTTCCAGGTTCCTCCACACGTCGCAAGCCGAAAATCTTGCGAGTCACGGATATATCGTGGCAGTGATCGACCACACCTACAATACATTTGCAACCGAGTTTCCGGACGGTCGAATCACGACCAGCACAACCAACGACTTATTCTCGCCCGACCATGATTACCGGACGGAAAGCGGAAATCGTGACAAGTTGGGAAAAGTTTTAACCGACGATGTGGCGTTTGCGCTGGACCAATTCGAGTTCATCCAATCGGGGCAGATTCCAAGTCATCTAAAAGGGAGGATTGATCTCGGTCATGTCGGGGTGTTCGGTCATTCCATCGGCGGAGCGACGGCCTATGACGCTTCTTACGATCCGCGAATCGCGGTTGGAATAGACTTTGATGGAGGGCTTTATCGACTGCGTGACAGAGAGGGTCTGCGAAAGCCGTTTTTATTCATCAACTCGGAAAGCTATTTCGAAAAATTAAAAATGGTGATGGATAACCGAGTCTACACGGATGCAGAGCTTAACCGTATGGGATCAACAAGAGAGTGGGAGGATCAAGTAACGGAAGATAAAAAGTTGGAGCTTGAACGGATGCGCGAAACGGTCGACGAAGGGGGACAAGTCCTCTATATCGAAAATACGGAGCATTTGAATTTTGCCGACGTACAGTTCATTTCTCCGATTTTCAAAATGCTGGGCATTACAGGAAAGATTGCGCCCGAAAGAGCGAACTCCGTTATCAATGCCTATATACTGGATTTCTTCGATATGTATCTGAAAAATCAAGACGGAATCTTAATGAAAGGACCGGATAGCCGCTTTCCGGAGGTGAAGTTCGTAACCTCGCTATTATAAATTACGGAACAGGCTATCGATTTTGATATGCTCCCCTTCAAGTAGACAGGTTTAATAAATAAACCGCTACTTGAAGGGGAGTTTTCCTTTGTCTAAGAAGAACGAATACAATGCGATTGAGAAACTAGCCATCATACAGGAGTTAAAAGCAGGGCAGAGCAGCCGTGTGGAAGTGGCAAAAAACATAACATCAGCGTTACCACCTTAGTGAAATGGCGACATCGCTATGAGTTGTACGGAATTGAGGGGTAAGGTTTCCTCCGGATAAGAAGATTTGTGGATGCTCGCCGCCACGTGTCTTCTGGTAATCGTAGATGACCGCCGGCGCTACACCGCGTCCGGTGCGATACAACGGGTGTTCTAATTGATCCGGCTGCCGTCTGCTCGCTGGAAGCACCGAAACGCTTCTTTTTCGCTAAGCGGAACTGCTCTTCGTACCCTTTGAGCTTGGCCGATAGTTCGATGATTTGTTGTTGTAGGGATTCGATGGTTGGCGTATCTGCATGTTTTTTCCATACTTTTACCCATTAGATAGAAAAAACCAATCTCTGTAAGTACCTATGACGAAATGTTTACAAAGATGTGTCTAAATGACGGTAATGGCATTAACCTTGGGATGGGCTTGCCGCTGGCTAAGTGAAAGACCATCCAGCGGCCAGCGAAGCTCCCTGCTGGAAATGACTATTTTCGATACGTGCTACTACGTTTGATTTTATGGCTGTTAAATTTCTTATTGATTTATAAAGACCGGCTTTATCTATATGGGAAAGTAATTTTTGAGAAAAAACCTTAAATATAGGTTGAATATGGATTTTGTTTCCATTATACTCCTGCTTGAGCGGTATATTTTTTCAATCGTCTATCTACGATTCTAATTTATGAGCTGTCCAAGAAGAAAATATAAAGAGAGGTGATCCCCGTTTCAATCGTCAATACCGCTTGAAGGCTTATTCTCCTGAAGTGTCTAAGAACTTGGATTATTATTATTGAGGAGGGAACTAATGCTTAGAAAAGGATTATGTGCGGTTACGCTGCTCAGTCTCCTAACCGTTCTGCTTCCAGCAATGCATACAAGTGCAGCACCGAACTCGAATCTTGTGTGGAGCGACGAATTTAATGGAACTTCGTTAAACCGGTCCAATTGGACCCCTGAAATCGGTACCGGAAGCGGCGGATGGGGAAACAATGAACTGCAGTACTATACCGACCGTAAGCAGAATTTGCAGGTTACCGGAGGCAATCTGGTGATTACGGCACAAAAAGAAGCTTACGGCGGAATGAATTACACCTCAGCCCGGATCAAAACTCAAGACTTGAAAAAATTCACTTATGGGAAAGTGGAAGCGCGCATCAAGTTACCATCCGGTCAAGGGATATGGCCGGCTTTCTGGATGTTAGGCAGCAACATCAGCTCGGTAGGTTGGCCGAAATGCGGTGAAATCGACATTATGGAACGTGTAAACAACAATCCTTCTGTGAACGGTACTGTGCATTGGGATGCGGGAGGCCATGCTGACTTTGGGCGGGTATCGGGCAATCTGGATTTTTCCCAATACCATGTGTACAGCATCGAGTGGGACTCCAAGTATATCCGCTGGTTTGTCGACGGACAGCAGTTCAATGAATTTTATATAGAGAACGGAACCGGGAACACCGAAGAATTTCAGAAGCCGTTCTTTATTCTCCTGAACCTAGCGGTCGGCGGAAACTGGCCTGGTGCTCCCAATAACTCGACGCAGTTCCCGTCCCAAATGCTAGTCGATTACGTGCGTGTCTATCAATAAAGTGTGGGTATTAGATACAATTCATATGAACATTATAAAAGCAACCCCGGTCATTTACGGGGTTGCTTCAATTCGCTATAAATTAACTCGCCACTAAGTCCTAATATCTGATCATTCACATGTACATTACTTAATCCCCCGTGATAACAAACTACGGATGCAATATCGAGATCTAAATACTTTTTCAATGAGAGATGAGCTGCATTTATATCGGGTGTGGTCGGGACATGAATTCCCGCGAGAATTCCGTTTACAATGTACATCGAATCCCCGGCAATGAGAGTTTTACTATGTCTTAAATAAAGGCTGATATGACCAGGGGTATGCCCAGGCGTATGGATGACGCGAATCCTGCCGCAAAACGGCAGTTCCTGACCATCTATTAAGGTAACGTCCACTTTGCCCTTCGGGGGATTCTCAATGTGACCATCTTTTAAAAGAGGGATCTCCCCCTGAATATACGGCTTATCCAGTTCGTGTGCATAGACTTTAATATGATTGCCACACTCCTGCAAAATCTCAGGAAGACAACCTATATGATCCACATCTTGATGCGTCAAAATGACAGCTTTTAGTTTGTCGAACGATACGCCTACCTTTTCCATTGCCACGCGTAAATCTTCCATTTGTCCGGGGAATCCTGTGTCTATTAAAACAGCCATTTCTGGATCCCACAAAAGAATGGGGTGAATCATATTCCCATGAAAATCTAGCTGAAGCATTTCTACTCCCTGTGAAATTTCCATAATATTGGGCCTCCGTACAATGTAATTGCCACCCATGCTAAAATAGGTTCATGGGGCGAATCCAACTCTGTGGCGTTGCCGTTCCTTAATATCAATGGACACGGTGCGAATGGACGTAATAGGAATAACAAACGTCTGATATTGCGTAAGGTATTTAACGAACTGTTCGTCAACCTGATCCAATATCCCGTCGCATACATGGGTCCCATCTATAAAATGAATAGTTACTTCCTTACCTTGTAAGCTTGCTAACATGATATCACCTCGTATTATTTCTTGAAGTTTCTTGCAGATCATTAGGTTTTGAGCATACTCTACAAAGAAGTTATCACTTGATCAATAACCCCATATTCCAGTGCCTCCTGAGCGGACATGTAAAAATCCCGGTCCATATCTTTTTCGACTTTTTCAAAAGATTGTCCAGTTCGTTCAGCTGTGATACGCGTTGCCTTTTCACGAGTCCATAAAATTCGTTTCGCGCTAATCGCAATATCGCTGGCTTGCCCTTGTGCGCCTCCGTGCGGCTGATGGATCATGATTTCACTGTTCGGCAACGCCGAACGTTTCCCTTTGGCGCCCGCCAGCAACAGGATCGCGCCAAACGAAGCAGCAAATCCCGTACATATCGTGTGTACATCGGGTTTGATGTACTGCATCGTATCATAAATGGCAAATCCTGCGGAAGTAGAGCCACCTGGGCTGTTAATATACATGTAAATTTCTTTTTCCGGATCTTCTGCCGCCAGGAACAATAATTGAGCAATAATACTGTTAGCCAAATGATCATCGATGGCTGCCCCGACAAACACAATACGATCCTTTAAGAGTCTGGAATAGATATCGTACGATCTTTCACCTTGAGCGGTTTGCTCGACAACATAAGGAACATAAACACTCATTTTGATACCCCCAATTTCCTGTTTTCAGTTGATTTCTCCTTGTAAACGAATGTAGGTCGTAAAAAGATACGGAGGTTTCAATGGGAAAACGATTTGCGTAAAAGATGTAACTTTTACAACCACTTGTTCGTTTACATTGGAGGTAGCAAATGGCTTTGCTCTAGGAAAGGGCAGAATAAGACCGTGGAGGAGAGGACCTATGCGCATAGATGATTCTATACAAATGACAGATAATACAATAAACATCGAGAACTTGGAGGAATTACAGGTGGTCCTGAAACGTTACTGTCTGTCGCTTACAAAATCAAATTGGGATGCGGAAGAACTGGCTCAGGAAACTTGGATAAAAGCATTAGGTAAGTTAAATAGCTTCGAGCATACAAATCCCCAAGCGCTTTTGCTGCGGATTGCGAAGAACACCTGGATTGATGGTATACGGAGAAAAGCAGTCTACACTCGGATATTGAATATGGAACAATCGAAAGTAACTGTACCGGATCATGGATCTTTTGAAATCGAGATAGCGTTGCAGTCCTTAATGAAACATTTATCTCCGCTTCAGAGAACTGTTTTTTTGCTGCGAGATGTGTTTGGATATTCGATTAGCGAGACATCCGACATGCTCGAAACAACGGAGGGAGCGGTAAAAGTTGCACTCCACCGGGCACGAAAATCGCTTGAAGCAGTCAAGGAGGATCTCCTCAAAGGAGAGTTATCCTTACCAGAAAGTGAAAACTCGAAGACTTTTCTAAGGGCGTTGACGGCGGCATATCATATGGGGGATATTGCAACATTGGTTATGCTCTCCCAGCAGGATGTAATGGAGCCTGACGTGGTGATCGGAATCGTTAATCATAAGCTGCACCGGAGTCTCGCTTCAGTAAAACAAACGGATTCCCATACCATGAGTATGATAGCGGCGTAGCTTGCGAAGAGAAATGTGGAACTGATCATAGTGGTTATTCTGATAGAACTTGTTCCCGGTCATTCCAATTTACAGCTCTTAGCTGGGAATAAAATAAAGTATATTAAAGAAGATAGCGGAAGGGGAAGGTTCAAATAGGTGAATTAGAAAATTTGTTAGAAGATAATAACCCCATAGTCTTATATCATGCAATGACACAGATAGGAAAAGAAGGCTTTCGTACAGAGAGAATGATAAAAAAATTAAGTGAATTATCATTAAAAAGGGAACCCCAAGATAAACTATTAGGTTATTATAAGGTGGGAGACCTAGCAATAGCGACTTTGATAAAACTTGGAGAAAAGAAAGAAGAAATATCTGGATTTAGAACTTTAGATGAATTTGAAAAAAAGATGGTTTTCCGATTATTTGAAGAAGTTGAATGGTAAGAATTCCTTTTCATCTGTCTACAGACAATAAAGTTGTGTACTAATATTAATGGAAAATAATAATAATATCTCTTCTAAGTGATTATTTAACAAAAGATCGATAAGCAAGTAACATCGGTCTTTTTATTAAATGTTAAGGCGACTGCTATGGTTCAATCAGAGCGAATATAAGTTGCAAAACAAAGGGCTTTGAACCCTTTCCTGTATTGGTATCTTAAAATTAATTGATGCAGGGTAATTTCAAGCCTTTGTTGAATACAGTACGGGGAAATAGCGTTAAATATTGAGGTCCATGTATTACTTATTAACGAGAACAATTCCCCAATGAATACTTGTCTTAACCTCTTTAAAAATTTGGCTGATTTCAGCTTTTATTAATTGGCTCGCATATAACTTATATAGCAACTGCGGGTATTATGAAACTGCTTTGAGTCCAACAACACCAACGACAATGATCATGAGACTTATAATGCGCTCAATGCTTTTGGATTCATTAAAAAAAATCATATTTACTAGAACGGCAGCCGAAGTTCCTATTCCAATCCAGACCGCATAGGCAATGCTGACTTGAAGATAGTTAAAGGAGGCGTAAAGAAATACAAAAGAACCTCCAAATCCGCCAAAGAACATCAGCAAGTTCAAAAAGGATTTCCTTAGGCTGAATTTTTTTAAACCGATGACCCCAATCAACTCGAATAGAGCAGCAATAAATACGAATAGCCAACCCATATTAACGAACTCCTTTTGCCGATCCGGATTCCGGCTTATTGTCAAATAGTTTTAAAGCAATAACCCCAATGACCAGAATCCCCATAAACAGACCTTTGGCAACACTGAATTCCGCGTCGAAAATAATAATGTCCATAAGAGCCGTTCCTACTGTACCAGCTGCTGCAAAGATGGCGTAAACGGTGCCTGTTGGCAATGACTCGCATGCTTTTGAAAGAAATTGCATATCGATGATAATAATGGTGATGATGATAACCCAGTGCCACCAAGTATTGGCAACATTAAAGCCAAAGACCCAAAGCAATTCAAATAGAGAAGTCAAAATGACAAAAATCCAACCCTTGTTCATAAAGCATATTCCTTTCCGCTAAGTAAATTGATAATAGTTACTACATGAATAATGAATGAACGTCAGTCATTTTGTTTTAAAAAAATAAGGGCAAGTTTCCGGTGTTTTTCTTCATATTTCCCGTAATGATCTTTTGATGAAATGAAATACCCGAGTCTTATATACGTCCAGGGGTTCTTCTTGTTCAAGTCCAATATAAAATCGTTCGGCAGCATTTTCAATCAGATTGATGAGAAGTTTGGCCGTCCATTTGGCATGAGGATCATGAATGATCTCATGATGGTTATTGGCTTTCAATAATATGTCCTCAAGCCAATCATAATAAGGAGAATAGATGGCTTCCCATTTTTCCATGGAATGATCGAACGCAAGACCGGAGTAACAAAGGACAAGGATTTCTTTGTATGAATCGGTGATGTTGAAGGTTTCGTCGATGACAACCTCCAACACCTCCCAAAAACTTTCTTTATCCTGTGCTTTTTCTTTAATTTTACCGAAAGTAATAGTCAGAAGATGATCTGCGATCGCCGGAATTAACGCTTTTTTGGAGGAGAAATATAAATAAAACGTTCCTTGGGCAATGCCCGCTTTTTTTGTGATATCGGAAATAACCGTCTTGTCGTATCCTTTTTCAGTTATGACTTCGATAGACGCGTTTAAAATGAGATTGTATTTCCCATCCGTGAAGTTTGCCAATACTTTTTACCCTCCCAACATGAATGATTGTCATTCATTGTAGGGGGAGGTGAAACTATTGTCAACAAATTATTCCCAGCAGGCGATTAATTGATTGATAAAATCATCGAAATGATCGAGGGATGACAACAGATTCACATGTTTATCCTCCGTCAATATGGTAGCGAGCGCATCGAATACGTCACGGAATATTTTTCGATCCTCCCCGCTGACGGTGATTAATAAAACTATTTTCACGGTAGAATGATCCCATTTGATGCCATTCGGATTCAAATAAATGAACATGCCCGTTTTGCTGGATTCCATTTTGATCGCATGAGGAAGGGCTACTTGTCCGAACGCGGTAGATGACATTGCTTCCCGTTCCATAATTTTGGTAAAAAAATCTTCGTTCGTATAACCATCCTGGTTCATGGTGTGACAGATAAACCGTAAAACGTCCTCTTTCCCCGACTTTGCCGTGGAGTGGCAGAAATGTCTTTCGTCTAAAAAAGATTCCAGATGGAGCTTAAATTGATTTTTCTTTTTTTGCTCTTTTAATTCAAATATTCTGTTCGATACTTTTTCCCGGTCATTTTCGATAAAAAACGGGGTAATCACGACATAGGGGACTTCTGGAATTTTGTGCAATTGGATGGAAGAAATAATAAAGTCGCTAGTTGCATAATTCAAATCGCTCTCGTCCGTGACAATCGAATGGATCGAGATATCGTCGCCAAAATACTGCTGCAATTTATTGATCATTTGCACATTCATATTGTAGTAGAGCGGAAACAGCACCGTACACGAGATTTTTACGTTCGTTTGCCGCTGCAATTCAATAGCATATCCCAGGTGAAAGGCCAAATAAGCAATTTCATCATCGCTAATCCGATGACCGGTTTTTTCTTTAATCACATGGGAAGCATGCACAGCGCAATCGTAAATGAGCGGGCATTCTCTTTTGATCGTGTTCGTTAGTGGATTTTTCGTCGAATGATGATTTTTTAATCTCATCAAAAGGTTTTTAACATGCAGTGAAAAACGCGTAATAAAATCGGCATCGGCAATACTGATATAGTAATACTTATCCAAGTCGGATGCGATTTCGCTGACCAAATCAATACAGTCTTTCCCAGCGATCTGCTCCAGGTCACTGACTTCAATTTGCGTAAAATTAATGTTCGTCCCATTGCATGAAATTAAGATCGCCAAATCGGCGATTTCTTCTTCTGAATATTGCACGTGAAAATAGGATTCCAATTTAAGGGCGATTTCTTTGGCGATTAAATACGCGGTGTTGTCCATGTTATAATTCACGGTCTTATTTAAAAACTGAAAATCATGTTTCATTCTGTCCAATGCAATGGTGATGTGGATGATCATATTGGTCAAATAAAAATCATTGGTGAAAAAGTGATGGCAAGAAAAGGTTTCAACAACGACTTTCCGAATGTAATCCACATTCAATTCTTGATAAAATCTTTTGATTTTATCAATATCAATAAAGCTTCCATTGGCCTCCTCATACAAAATGCTGCTCATTAATTTACGTTTATCCTTTTCCTTGCCTTGCAAACTAATATGGTCCTTAACCAGGCTCAATTCCAGGTTGTTTTTGGAAAGCTTTTCCTTGATCAGCTTTAAATCCATCCTCAGCGTTGATTCGCTGATAAACAGCGCTTCGCTTAAATCATAAATATAAATGGGTTGATTGGTTTGCACCAGTTTTTTCAGAATATAAGCCATTCTTTCGGATTGGGTTTTCGGAATTGACTTTTGTTTGGTAGTTAGAAAGGTGTTCACCTGATCCGTATCGATCTTATAGCCTTTATTCGACGATAGAATTAACCCGTGGTGAATCTGATTAATCTCCCCGATATAAGATTTAATGGTACGTTTGGACACGCCATACTTATCCGCTAAACTTTGCGACGAAATCCAATGCTTAGAGGAGCTTAAATATTGAATTAAATCAATATACTGTGTTTTCATATGCGTCTCCTCACTTTAAAATGTTGCACCATAGAGGTGCAGTTTTTTATTTGAAACTGTTTTTGGATTTGTAATATAGTTTGGTTGTAGTAATGATAGCGCTATCACACCACGATTATAAAGAAAAGCGAGGAGGATTACCATGGGAAATTCAAGCGAAATGCTAAATGTGCTGTTAATTTGCGGGTCAGGGGCAAGCTCCGGTTTTATGGCTGCCAATATTCGCAAGGCCGCTAAAAAAAGAAACCTGAATATGGACATCAAAGCCAGAGGGGAAGCGGAAATTGAAAATTACATCCATGACATTGATGCTTTATTAGTCGGCCCCCACTTGGCTTATATCATGGATGATATCAACGAGCTTACCCAAGATACCGATGTCAAAGTGCTCTTAATGAAGCCTTCTTATTATTCCACTTTGGATGGGGAAGCGGCTTTAGATGACCTGCTGAGTGAGTTGAACAGCTAAAAAGGGGATAAGAAAAATGAACAAATTAATGGAATGGCTTAAAAACGACTTCTCCCCGAAGATGAATAAAGTCAATAACAATGTATGGATCGTAACGCTCAAGGATTCCGTCATGCAATTATTGCCTTTTATTCTTCTGGGATCAGTATTTTGCCTTCTCACCATACCCGGTGATGTCTATCATATCAAAAACTACCCTAATTTTTGGGTTCCGTTTGGATGGACGATGGGCATGCTGTCGCTGTTGGTTTCTTTCCTGATTCCGTTTAATTTGATGGAGAAAAAGAAGTTAAGAAAACAGCGCTTTATTGCCGGATGTACCAGTTTGATCACTTTTTTGATCATCGTTACTCCCCAGGTCGTAAAAGATGGCACGGTCGGTTTTACTCATAGTTCTTTGGGAACCGGAGGTATGTTCGTTGCCATCATCGCCGCTCTTTTCACCGGTTATATTATGAGTTTGTTTGGAAAATTCTCTTTTTTCAAAGAGGATTCCGTTATTCCGGACTTTGTCAGAGCCTGGTTTGATTCCATGCTCCCTATCGGGATCACTTTGGTTGCGGCTTGGGTTTTGGTCGATATCGTTCATGTCGATATATACAACATCATTTTAAATATTTTTATGCCGTTGGCCAACGTGGTAGAGACGCCTTGGGGATTCATGCTGATTATATTTATTTACTGTTTCCTATATTCCATGGGGATCTCCAGTTGGGTGTTAACCCCTGTCACCAAACCGATATTTCTGGCGGCCATTACCGCGAACGCGACCATGGGGGCGCATAATCTCGTAACGGCCGAAACGATTTTTTCGGCATACTTGTTTGTAGGCGGCGTGGGCTGTACGTTACCCCTGGTTATTATGCATGCGTTCTCTAAAAGCACCAAGCTAAAAGCGCTGGGCCGGGCAAGCTTTATACCCGCCATCTTTAATATCAACGAGCCTTTAGTATTCGGTTCTATCGTATGGAACCCCATATTGATGCTGCCGATGTGGATCATGGGTATCATCTTGCCGGCAATCGTTTGGATCGGGACCAAAGTCATTCCATTCGGCCCCATACCGAAAGTGATCTTCGATCTGTGGTATGCTCCTTTTCCAATTTCCACGTGGATTACGACAGGAACGATCACAGGCATTATTTTGATGCTCATCTGCGTCGCGGTGGCTACGCTGATTTGGTATCCATTTTTCAAAACCTACGAAAAACAAGAACTTGAAAAAGAATTGCCGCAAACCAATTAATCTGTTAAGGGGAAGTTAACAATGACATCGGAACAAGTAGCTCATGATGCGATGCAAATCATTTTGCACGCAGGGGAAGCAAGAAAACATTGTACGGATGCGTTAAAAGATATTGAAAAAAGCGACTTTGCTGGAGCTAAGGAGAAGATGAAATTAGCCAACGACGAAATTGTGATCGCCCATCGCGTACAAACGAATTGCATCCAAAAAGAAACAGAAGGTGGACAAGGGGAGTACTCGGTTTTATTTGCCCATGCGCAAGACACGTTAATGACGATTTATAGTGAAATTAATATTGCCAAGCGGTTAATCGACATTTTCGAGAGCTTTAATCAGAGGCTGACCCAATTAGAAATGACCAATAAATAAAGGGAGGAAGTAATGAAAATGAAAAATATTCCATCAGGATTCCCGGCTGATTTTTTGTGGGGGGGAGCCATCGCCGCCAATCAAGCGGAAGGCGCTTATAATGTGAACGGAAAAGGGTTAAGCGTAGCGGATATTAATGAATTTACAGATGAAATTCCTTTAGATAAAAAGTACAATTTAGAACTGACTACGGACTATATTAAAGAAGCCATTCAAAACGAAGAGCGAATTTTTCCGAAGCGTTGGGGAATTGATTTCTATCACACTTATAAAGAAGACTTGAAATTGTTGAGCGAACTTGGATTAAAAACCTTTCGCACCTCGATCAATTGGACAAGAATTTTTCCGAATGGCGACGAAGAGAATCCTAATGAAGAAGGTTTGAAATTTTATGATAACCTGATCGACGAAATTATAGCGAACGGAATGGAGCCGATGATCACCCTGTCCCATTACGAAATGCCGCTTCATTTGACCCTGGCTTATAAAGGGTGGTACTCCAGAGAAATGATCGAGTTTTTTGCCCACTTTAGCAAAGTGATTCTTGATCGATACCATAAAAAGGTGAAATATTGGATTATTATTAATCAAATCAATTTAATTGTTCATGAATCCTTTAACCATCTGGGCATTGCGGAAGATGTAGTGGATGATTTAGCCTCCGCCAAATATCAAGGTGTGCATCATGAAATGGTAGCTTGCGGTTTGGTCACGAAGTATGCCAAAAACCTGGATTCCAACTTGCAAATCGGGATGATGCTTTGCGGGGGACCTGCCTATCCGGCTACCAGTAAACCGGAAGATGTATTCGCCACCGTTCGCAATAATCAAATGGAGTACTTTTTCTCCGATGTTTTAATGCGCGGATATTATCCTGGCTATGCTTTCCGTTATTTCCACGACAACAATATTACCGTTGAATTCGCGGAAGGCGACGAAGAAGCATTGAGAAATACGGCTGACTTTATGTCATTTTCCTACTACTATACTCGCATTTTTGATGAAGAAAGTTTGAAAAACAAAACAGGACCTTACCGCAATTTTGAACTTCCGGCCAATTCATGGGGATGGACTATTGATCCTATCGGTCTTCGCACTATGCTTAACCTGTTCTATGACCGGTATCAGTGCCCTATTTATATCACGGAAAATGGGGTTGGCTACCATGACAAATTAGAAGAGAATAATTCGATCCATGATCCTTATCGGGTTGACTATTACCGGGCTCATATCGAACAAATGAAAGAAGCCATTAAGGATGGGGTGGATCTAAGAGGCTATTATGCTTGGGGACCGATTGATATCGTTAGTTGTTCATCCTCGGAAATGAGCAAACGCTACGGATTTATTTACGTGGACCAGGATGATTACGGCAAGGGCAGCAAAAAGCGCCTCCGTAAAGACAGTTTTTACTGGATGAAAAAAGTGATCGCTTCCAATGGAGAAAATCTGGACTAAAGGTTGCGTAAATACATGGCTCTTGCGAAATTTGGCGGACGATTAGTTATTGTGGCCGTTGCCACGGTGTTAAGCGCTCTAGCCGTTAATTTATTTATCGAGTGCAATATAGGGTCCGATACATTAACGGTTTTGTTGGATGGATTGCATAAAAGTCTCGGAGTTAGTGTCGGTCTTGCAAGCTTTTGCGTAAGTATTGTTTTTCTAGCTGCGGGTCTATTGCTAAATCGTGAATCAATCGGTTTTTCTTCCATCATGTATTCCTTTTTGGTCGGGCCCTTGATTAACTGGATTCATCCGTTTATTGCCAATATGGAACTGGCGGATTTATCGTTTTTCAACAAAATCGTCATCGTCATCCTGGCTAACTTTTGTTTCTCCATGACTTATGTGTTGTTGATGAATTTTGGCAATGGCATGTACGCCTTAGACGCGATTTTGCGATATACGGAATCAAAATTCGGAATCAGGTATGATCTCGGCAGAATCGGTGTAGACGCGATCTTTTTAAGCACCGGATTCTTATTCGGAGGAATCGTGGGGATCGGAACGGTGATCGCTTTTGTTTTAACCGGACCAGGAACCATGCTGCTCGAAAAAATACTGTTTAAATTTGGAAGGCTATATAAGTTGAACTAAAGAAAGAGCAATTTATATAGAAAGAGGAGATAGAAACTATGGTGAAAAAAACATTTACAGTCATTGACGAGGTAGGCATTCACACGCGTCCGGCTTCCATTCTGGTTCAAGCTGCAAGCCAATACAATGCGGAGGTTAACATCGAATATAACGGTCGATCCGTTAACTTGAAATCGATTGTGGGTGTTATGTCTCTGGGTGTTCCGCAGGGAGGGCAAATTCAAATTGCTGCGGTTGGTTCCGATGCGGATAAGGCGATCCAGGGGATTGAAGAAGCCTTGAAAAACGAAGGGCTTGGCAAATAATGAGCAATAACCTGAAAGGAATTGGCGCTTCAGCCGGTATAGCGATTGCCAAAGCGTACCGTCTGGAGGAGCCGGAACTTCAAATTGTAAAAAAGAGCATTGGAGACAAGGACGCCGAAAAACGGCGATTAGAGCGGGCCATCAGCTGCTCCAAAGCGGAGCTGGAAAAAATTACGGATTACGTAAACCGCGAGCTTGGCGCCGATAAAGCGGAAATTCTCGCCGCCCAGTTATTGGTGTTAAACGACCCGGAACTATTAAACCCAGTGTTCGAGCGGATAGGCACGGAAGGCGTAAACGCGGAGTTTGCCTTGAACGAATCAGCCGAACGGTTTGTTTCCATGCTGGAATCCATGGAAAGCGAATATATGCGGGAACGCGCCAAAGATATCCGCGATGTAACGAAACGGGTAATCGCGCATGTATTAGGCGTGCAAATTCCCGATCCAAGCTTGATTTCCGAAGAAGTCGTCATCATCGCCGAGGATTTGACACCTTCCGATACCGCCCAGTTAAATCGTCGATATGTGAAAGGTTTTACGACGGATATCGGCGGCCGCACTTCTCATTCGGCGATCATGGCCCGCTCCATGGAAATTCCGGCTGTCGTCGGCACAAAACAAGTTACAGCCAGGATTGAAAACGGCGTAGTTGTCATTGTCGACGGTTTGGAAGGCGATGTCATCATAGACCCATCATCAGAAATCATTGCCCAATATGAAGCGAAAAAAGCAAAATACGAAACGCAAAAAGCACAATGGGCCAAATTGGTTCATGAGCCGACGGTAACTAGGGATGGCGTGCATGTCGAACTGGCCGCGAACATTGGCACACCGGCTGATGTTAAAAATGTGCTGGAAAATGGAGGAGAAGCGGTCGGGCTTTACCGTACGGAGTTCCTTTACATGGGCAGAGATCGGCTTCCAACAGAGGAAGAGCAGTTTGTCTCTTATAAAACCGTTTTGGAAAAAATGCAAGGGAAGCCGGTAGTTGTCCGAACTTTGGACATCGGTGGCGATAAAGAACTGCCTTACTTGAAACTGCCCAAAGAAATGAACCCGTTCTTAGGCTTTCGGGCGATTCGTTTATGTTTGGAAGAACAGGACATTTTCCGTACACAATTGCGTGCATTATTACGTGCAAGCGTCTATGGGAACCTGAAAATCATGTTTCCCATGATCGCAACATTATCTGAATTCAGGGAAGCCAAAGCCATTCTTTTGGAAGAAAAAGAAAAGCTTGTGGCCAGCGGCGCAAAAGTAGCGGATAATATTGAAATTGGCATGATGGTTGAAATACCGTCTACAGCTGTAATGGCGGATCAATTTGCCCAAGAGGTTGACTTCTTCAGTATCGGAACCAATGATTTGATCCAATATACAATGGCCGCCGATCGTATGAATGAACGCGTATCCTATTTGTATCAACCCTTCAACCCAGCGATTTTACGGCTGATTTCAATGGTCATTGATGCGGCGCATAACGAAGGAAAATGGGTTGGAATGTGCGGAGAAATGGCAGGCGATCCGATTGCCATTCCTTTATTGCTTAGTTTAGGACTTGATGAGTTCTCCATGAGTGCAACCTCAATCCTTCCGGCACGTGCACAAATTAAAGAGCTGGCCAGTGAACATGCAAAAAGCGTTAAAGAGGCCGTTCTATCCATAAAGATGTCGGAAGAAGTTATTGAGTTTTTAAAAAAGACCTTTTATTAATAACGATTGCAGCTTTGGGCTAAAACTTGAAGGGCGATACTGCCGGATATTTCGGCAGGGTCGTCTTTTTAAGTATCTTGTGAAGTAAACTTATTGCCGCGAAAGAAAATGAGCTGATACCGCAACGGTTGATTACGCCAAAACCCGCACTGTGTTTGAACGGTACAAATCCGCGAAGTACAGCAGGAATTATTATTCGGAGCATAAGGCCGACATTGAACTGCACCGGGCGGCGAGGGCCGCAGAGAGTTGTTTCAATTAAATAAGTGTGATAAAATACCTATCAACCAAACATCCTATGTTTGATAAAAAGGCGAAGAGAGGGTTAACACATGCTTCAGAAAACAAACCGGCTGACGCTGGTTGAGCAAGTCGCATTGCAAATGGAAAGTCTGATCGAATCCGGCAAGTGGACTGTCGGGATGCGCATTCCGGCCGAGCCGGAGTTGATGGCGGAGTTGAATGTTAGCCGCAATACATTAAGGGAAGCAATTCGGGCGTTGATACACGCGGGACTCTTGAAGACGAAACAAGGGGACGGAACTTATGTCTGTTCTTCAAGCGTTTTGGGGGTCGTGCTGCAAAAACGTATTTTGCGTTCCGATACGCTGCAGACGTTAGAAGTCCGGCATGCGCTCGAACGTGAGGGAGCCCATCTGGCTGCGCAACGTAGAACGAGCGACGAGGCGAATGAACTTCTTCTCCAACTTGAACGCTGCGAGGCGGCTGCTGCACTCGGTGACATTGATGGATTTGTAACGGAGGATATTCGTCTTCACCAAAGCATCGTCACTGCATCTCACAATGAAATATTGATCGAATTATACGACCATATCGCTGAAGCGTCGCAAGATTCGATTACAAGCTTGACTCGTTATGAAGTCGGTGCGGATTTCTTGGAAATGCACCGGCTGCTTGTCGAAGCGATTGTCGATAAAGACGCCGATCGGGCTGTGGCAGCGGTTCACCGTTATATTGCGGAATCGCAAGCTGTTCTCGACGTCAAAGGAGGGGAACGGCCGTGAGCGTACAAATCGATACGAAGTCAACGATGGTCAAGAAGTCGTTGTCGTCGAGTTGGCCGATCATCATTGGCATCGTCCTGATCTCACTGACCATGCGATCACCGCTAACGTCGGTAGGCCCGTTGGTTGGCTCGATTCGCGAGTCCCTCGAACTGTCGAATACCGGGGTAGGTCTGCTCACAACTTTGCCGATGCTTGCTTTTGCGCTTCTTTCACCGTTCGCGCCCATTCTGGCGCGCCGCTTCGGGGTGGAAAGGACCATGCTTTATGCGTTGGTTCTGCTCATGGCGGGTATCGCGATCCGCTTGTTGCCTGCAACAGCTTCTTTGTTTGCAGGCACTGCTTTGCTTGGGCTCGCGATTGCGGTGTGTAACGTGCTCATTCCGAGTATGGTTAAACGGGATTTTTCTCGTCAAGTCGGTCTCATGACAGGAGTGTACTCCGTGTCGATGAATTTATGCGGGGCGATCGCATCCGGTGTAAGCGTTCCGCTCGCCCGTAATCTCGGTTTCGGTTGGAATGGCGCGCTAGTCATCTGGGGCGCACTCGCTTTGTTGGCCGCGCTATTCTGGTTGCCTCAAGTTCGGGCGAGTCACGCGTCTTCCAGGACAACAACGGGCGGTGCGTCAGCTCGTCGAAGTCTGTGGCGTTCACCGTTGGCATGGATGATTACGATTTTTATGGGGATGCAGTCTCTCTTTTTCTATGTTTTGATCGCTTGGTTGCCTGAAATTATGACAAGCCGGGGCTTGAGTGAAGACAGCGCCGGTTGGATGCTGTCGCTGTTTCAAATCGCTGCGCTGCCCGTAGCATTCATCGTGCCGATCGTTGCGGGGCGCATAAGGAATCAACGTTTACTGGTTATCATAATGACTATCCTGTTGTTTGTATCTTTGGCAGGCCTTTATTTCGGCGGAAATGCTTTCATTTCGTTATGGACAATTTTACTTGGAATTGGTGGGGGATTTGCGTTCAGCTTGGCCATGATCTTTTTAAGTTTGCGGACGAAAGATGCCCACGATGCAGCTTCTTTGTCCGGCATGTCGCAATCCGTTGGATATTTGCTGGCAGCAACTGGACCGATTTTATTTGGTTTGCTCCATGACATCACAGCAACTTGGAACTTCCCGCTGTTATTATTGCTTGTCGTTAGCGCTCTATTGTTCATATCTGGCTTGGGCGCCTCAAAAAATCGCACAGTATAAGGGAGAATCGCCCCCAAGAGCGATCATGACATCGCAACCTTGTAGTTCAGGTGAGTCAGATGAACACATCAACTGTGGGAATTCGAAAAGCTCGCCTTACACCAATGTCCAAACAAGAGTACAACGAGGTTTATTAATAAGTATCGCATTTAATTACATTTACTTGCAGATAGAATTGAATTGTCCATTATTAAGATGTATGAATTCTAATAATATGACAAGTGCGATATATGATAGAAATAAGTTGGATATTATGCCCTGCTTGCAAAAACAAAACACGGTTGAAAGTTCGCAAGGATACAATACTTAAAAACTTCCCGTTGTTTTGTCCAAAATGCAACCAAGAGACCCTGATCAATGTGCAACAACTAAATATGTAAGTCAGTTATCAAAGAGCAGACGCTAAGACGTAGAAACGGTAATTTGTGAGAACGTCACAAATTACCGTTTCGCTCTTATTAAAACTCGAGTAGGAAGAATAGTAGGGTATTCAGAACTGCTGGAGAAAAATCTAGATAAATTACCTTGCTGTAAAAATCTAGATTGAACAATTTGCAACGAGTAAACCAAAAGTTCCGAGATAAATTGAAAATTCCATCCAAAGTTTGAATATAAACTCCGTATGGAAAAATCCACTTATTCGCCCTATATTTTATGTACTTCTCATGATTTATTTTTCACGTTCAATAACTAACTTTCTACATGAGAATAAATATCTACCTTGGGACAACATGAAATTTTGGACCTGCCCTAATAAAGTATGTCCTAATTATAAACAACATGTCGTTCAATTGGATACTGAAATTATACTGGGCCTCGTTTATGGCTATTTTATGTGTCCAACTTGCGGGTATATTTATCTCGAAGGAGAGGGGGATAGCTTAGGACCTATTGAAATTATATCTAGAGGTCCTTTTAACCGTTCCTTCTCTTTCTACTCTTGTAGTGACTGTCCAAGGATCGTCACAGTTAACGATGTCACTGAGGGGAAATGTTCCAGAAATCCTTTCATTTGTTTAAAAAAAGTTGATATAATTATTAAATCAGTATGTATTCAGTAAACACGATCGCCCCGATTATTATAGGTTGGAACGCTGCTTTAGTAAAGAAAATTATTTAGAAACGCTAAAGATTATCCCGTTTATGTGGATTATCGTTATTTTGTTAGTAAGATTGGTTGCGAGACCATTAGTGGGTAAAGTGAGACCCAAATTCGTAGGACAAACAAATCTTTTCAGAACTTCTTCCACAGTTGGTTTAGAAATTTTGGTGTAGCATTTTGGATTGAGCTACTGGTTGCTCAGCCAATAGCAAGATTTGCAATGAAAAAATACACGCAAGACAGGCTAACCAAGCAGAGAGTATAAATCTGTGTAAAATCTGTAACACCTAGAAGCCGCTCATTGGCTAACGGGGACACCTGTTCAGCTGGATAAATGCACTTAATTTCAAATTTTTATTCGGAAGCTAAGTTAGAAAGTGTGTCTCACACTCTGGAAAAAGTATTGGGGAGTCGGTTATGGATGGTAAAAAATTTGTTCTTATGCTTTTACTTTTTTGCTTGTTGGGCATTGTAGGGCTAGTTGCTTTAATCTACGGATTTATGTGGTTCGTATTCATGGTTAGTGTTTAAAATCAGCTATCTAACAGCTCAATTTTTAATCGCTTGCTTTTTGCTGATATCATTTAGCTGGTCCCAGGTGAGCAGAAGTTATGCTATACTTGCGAGGTAAAAGGGGGTGCCTACTGATGGAGAATCTGTTAGGATTGTCTGTGACTTCTTACACTCATGCAAAGCCAATTATTAGGAAAGCGTTACTTTGTATGGGGCGAAACAATTTTTAACGCTGAATAAGCTTTTTAATATTTTTGGCTTTGCACCTTATTTTAAAAAATCAAAATAAGGGGCGAGTAAAATTGAGATATACGAATGCTTCAAAAGTTTTACCTCAAGAATTAATTATGGAAATCCAAAAATATGTTCAAGGAGAGATCCTGTATATTCCTAAGCCAAAAACGGAATATATGAATTGGGGAAGTTTGAGTGGCGGGAGATGTTTGCTAGAACAGCGAAATGCCGCAATCAGAAATGCTTTTCAAAATAGAAGCAGTATCGAGCAATTAGCTAATGAGTTTTTCCTCTCTACCGAAACCATTAAGAAAATTGTTTATTCACATAAAAAGTAGATGGACATAACGTGATAAGCTTAGGACGCGACCGGATGATCGCTGTGAACGATCAATCCGGTAGCGTCTTTTTGTTTGTTAAAAGGTTTGATGTGTCTTCGCATTCCCACAGCCAGATTCCAAAATACTTTTTTGGCATTTCATTTTTTTTTTTCATAATTTTTATGTCAAAAATGATTCTAACTCGTTGTTTTCATTTATAAAGCTGATTTTAAACTTAAAATATAAATATAAACGACAACAACAATTGAAGGAAAATATGTATTGATTCATTGTCTTTAAAACAAGAAAGTGAGGAAAAGATTATTATGGGGGAGCAAAAAAGTAGAAGTAGACACCTGATCGATCCAGAAATTATCAGTGCAGTTGATCTAATACCAACAACCGATCTTACCGAATCTACACTAAGGGAAGCACGTAAAAATCAATCTCAAATGATGCAACAAATAGATGTAACGCAGATGTTCCCTATTACATTAGAAAAAAAGGCTGTGCCAAGTTATTTTAGTGGTCCAGATATTCAAATCGAAATCATTAAGCCCAAACAATCAAAGCATCATAAGATGCCTCTATATTATTCGATACACGGAGGCGGGATGGTCTTAGGAAGTCCAGTCGTGGATCGTCCTGCTAATGCATCTCTTGCGGCAAAACATGGTTTCTGTTGTGTGTCTGTGTACTATCGTCTAGCACCAGAGCATGTACAGCCAAGTCAGTTACAGGATTGTTATTCGGGCCTAAAATGGTGCATTGAACATGCGGAAGAGTTAGGGATAGATACTCAGAAAGTTGCCATAGGGGGCAGTAGCGCTGGCGGCGGTTTGGCGGCTGGCCTAGCTTTGTACATTCGTGATCAGAAGGAATTCGAAATCCATCATCTAAGTTTAATGAGGCCAATGCTAGATGATCGCACAAGTACCGCACCAGAGCATCCATACGCAGGAGAGTTTATTTGGACTAAACAAAGTAATTATTTTGGCTGGAAATCTGTATTGGGGGATGAACCGGGTCAGGAGGAGGTAAGTGAGTATTATGTGCCGGCTCGCGCTAAGTCATTGGCCGGATTACCACCGACTTATATAAATATAGGTACCATTGATTTATTCATTGATGAATCCTTGTTTTTTGCAAAACAACTGGCCTTTGATGGTGTCTCAGTGGAATTACATGTCTATCCCGGGTACCATCATATGTCTCCCGCGTTTCCAGAAGCACATTTTTCAAAAGAAGGGGCCAGAACAAGTGAATACGCCTTGCTGAAAGCTCTGGAGATATTTGATATAAATTCTAATGAGTATAATGTTTGAGAGTCATTATCTTTTTTCATTTCTTCCGACTTTTACCACCCATTTAGGGTAAAATAGTACCAAGTATAAAATTCAACTACGGAAGTGGTGATGTCCCATGACAACGAGCAGCAAACCGAATCGACTAGCTAAGGAAAAATCACCGTATTTGCTACAGCATGCTCACAATCCAGTAAATTGGTTCCCTTGGTCAAATGAGGCTTTTGAAATGGCTAAGCGTGATAACAAGCCTATTTTCCTATCTGTCGGCTATTCCACTTGTCATTGGTGCCATGTAATGGGGAGAGAATCTTTCGAGGATGAAGAAGTGGCTGAGGTATTAAACCGGGATTACGTATCCATTAAGGTGGATCGTGAAGAACGTCCGGATGTGGATCATATCTATATGTCCATCTGCCAGACGATGACGGGGCATGGAGGCTGGCCACTGACGATATTGATGACGCCGGATCAGAAACCTTTTTTTGCGGGGACGTATTTGCCCAAGGAGCAGAAGTTTGGCCGTGTCGGACTGTTGGAGCTGCTTGGCAAGGTGGGTACCCGATGGAAAGAACAGCCGGAAGAGCTGGTGGAACTGAGTGAGCAGGTGCTTACCGAGCATGAGCGGCAGGACTTGCTTGCAGGTTATCGCGGTGAACTGGATGAACAGAGCTTGAATAAAGCTTTCCATGAATACAGTCACACCTTCGATAAGGAATATGGCGGCTTCGGGGAAGCTCCCAAGTTTCCTTCTCCACATAACCTGTCTTTTTTGCTGCGATATGCACAGCATACGGGGAATCAACAGGCACTGGAAATGGCAGAGAAGACGCTGGATGCGATGTCCCGGGGCGGAATCTACGACCATATAGGCATGGGGTTCTCACGATACTCCGTGGATGAGAAGTGGTTGGTGCCGCATTTTGAAAAAATGCTGTATGACAATGCTCTGTTGGCCATCGCGTATACAGAGGCTTGGCAGGTGACAGGCAAGGAACTGTACCGACGGATTACAGAACAAATCTTTACATATATCGCAAGGGACATGACGGATGCAGGTGGTGCCTTTTATTCGGCGGAGGATGCGGATTCCGAAGGAGAAGAGGGGAGATTCTATGTCTGGGACGACTCTGAGGTAAAGGCTGTACTAGGCGATGAGGATGCCGCCTTTTTCAACGATTTGTATGGGATTACGCCTTACGGAAATTTTGAAGGTCACAACATTCCAAACCTGATTGATATCAATCTGGAAGCCTATAGGATCAAGCATGACTTGACTGAGCAGGAACTGGAGCAGCGGGTTAGTGAGCTACGCGCCAAGCTGTTTGCTGCCAGAGAGCAACGGGTTCATCCTCACAAGGATGACAAGATTTTGACCTCGTGGAACGGGTTGATGATTGCTGCACTGGCGAAGGCAGGACAAGCTTTTGGAGATACGAGATATACAGAGCAAGCCCAGAAAGCGGAGACGTTTTTGTGGAACCATTTGAGACGGGAGGACGGACGGCTGTTGGCGCGTTATCGGGACGGCGAGGCAGCTTATCCCGGTTATGTGGATGATTATGCTTTTTATGTGTGGGGCTTGATCGAGCTATACCAGGCGACCTTCGATGTACAATATCTGCAACGGGCGTTGACGCTCAATCAAAATATGATCGATTTGTTCTGGGATGAGGAACGGGACGGATTATTCTTTTATGGGTCAGATAGTGAGCAGCTCATTGCCAAGCCTAAAGAAATTGATGACGGAGCCATTCCGTCAGGTAATAGCATTGCGGCCTATAATTTTGTGCGGCTTGCGCGGATAACGGGTGAATCTGGATTGGAGAACTATGCAGCCAAGCAGTTTAAGGCTTTTGGCGGTATGGTTGCTCATTACCCGTCAGGCCACTCCGCGTTGCTCAGCGCGTTGTTGTATGCGACGGGAACGACGAAGGAGATTGTGATTGTGGGTCACAGGGATGATCCGCAGACCGTACAGTTCATTCAGGCGGTTCGAGCTGGGTTCAGGCCGAATACGGTCGTTATTTTGAAGGATGAAGGACAGTCGGAGTTTGCAGAGACGGCTCCTTATATCCGTGATTACGATCTTGTGGAAGGCAAACCAGCCGTATATTTGTGTGAGCATTTTACCTGTCAGGCACCTGTTACCAGGCTCGAAGATCTGAAGGTGTTGTTGGATTAGAACTGAATAAAGCGATCGAACCTAATCCCCTTGGGAGTAGAAAACATATGGTGATTTTCGAAAATGACCCTATGTTTGCTACCTTCAGGGGGATTATTTTCATGTTAAGTGATAGGTATAGTGAGATGAAACTAACATTTTCTTAATATGTGCTACGCATTTTTTTTAATATTTTTTAGGTATATTATATCAAAGAACCGGTTCCGACCAGCCTTGTTGTTTTCGAAGATAAGTACATATACCTATTTAACTAGCGCGTTTATATCTTTTATGTCCAAGCGTTTTAGCAGCAGAAGTGAAAAATGTGAAAGAGAGTCTGTCGGGTGATTGTCATCATCGGCAAGACGAAGAGGTTCACTATAGGTTAGGAAATCCAGGTAATGAAATGGAGATGTTTATTAATGAAGAAGTTATCGGGAAAAAAGTGGCTAGTCGCAAGGATGCTCAGCAAAAATTTTAAAACGAAGCTAATGGTCGCCTTTATTGCATTTCTGATTTTACCGTCCATGATCGTGGGGGCTTTGTCGTTTATAAGCGCTAGCCAGCAGATTCGAAACCAGATTGAAGAAAGTGCCGAGCAGGCTATCATCCGTACTAATTTTATTATTGATAGTACTATTAAACCCAAGGTACATGACGCAGAATATTTTGCAGAAAGACTAAAAGGCAATCGGGTAGAGACGGAGGAACAAGCGGCCAAACTGGAAGAGTTTTTCAAGCAATATGCTGCACTTCATCCTGAAGCAGAATCCATCTCTTATGGTACGAAGGACGGTAAATTTATAACCTATCCACAAAAGCAGTTACCGGACAATTATGATCCACGGGTCAGACCTTGGTACGATGAAGCGATAAAGGAGCAAGCAAAGACAGCGATTAGTTCTCCCTATCTTTCGGCAAGCTCGAAGCAAATGACGGTTACGGTGTCTAGGGCAACGTCAGATGGATCGGGTGTTATTGGCATTGACCTGAAAATTGGTGGTATTAAAGAGACGTTGAACAATATTAAAGTAGGTCATGAAGGTTATGCCATATTGCTGGACAGCAACCATACTTACATTGTACATCCGACGAAGGAAGCAGGCACCAAAATTACAGATATTGAATCACGCATGTTTCAGAGCGATACTGGTGAATACGAGTATGAGTATGAAGGCCAGCCCAAATATATGAACTATGCGACTAACAAGCTGACTGGCTGGAAGATAGGCGGAACGCTGTATATGTCTGAAGTCGATGAAGCAGCAGGACCGATTTTGATCAGCACTTTACTAACCATCGTCGGTTGTCTTGTGATTGGTATTATCATTGTTTATTTCCTGATCCGTTCCATCATCAAACCGATTTTAAAGTTAAAAGAACAAGCGGTAAATGTGAGCGCCGGAGATCTGACACAGGACATCCAAGTAAAGAGCGAGGACGAGATCGGAGAATTAGGAGTGGCTTTTCAAAATATGCAGAATAACTTGCGATCTGTCATTCAGAACGTAGGGAACAGTGCAGATCATGTCGCCCTTTCTTCGAATGAACTGACGATAAGTGCGGAACAAACCAGTGCTGCAAGTGAGCAGGTGTCCCAGGCTGTGCAAGAAATAGCCAGTGGTGCAGAGAAGCAGACTACAGGGCTGGAAAATAATTCGGTGGCCCTGGATGAAATTGCACAGGGGATCACCCAAATCGCTGAACGCTCGATTTCGGTAGCCGATTTGGCCAAACGATCTGCCTTGCAAGCCGAGGAAGGACGAAAGTCTGTTGAGCAGACAGGCGAGCAAATGAATTCCATTCATCAATCAGTAGAGCGTTCTAACCAGATGATTCAAACCTTGCAAGCCCGCTCTCATGAAATTGGTGAAATTACGAAGGTTATCGGCGATATCTCCAATCAGACAAACCTGCTGGCCTTGAATGCAGCTATTGAAGCAGCCAGAGCGGGTGATCATGGAAAAGGCTTTGCCGTCGTTGCTGATGAGGTGCGTAAGCTGGCAGAGCAGTCTCAAACTTCCGCCACACAGATTGCCACCTTGATTGCCGAAATTCAGCATGAAACCGAAACAACAGTGAAGACGATGGACAGGGTTACGACTGAGGTGCAGGATGGACTGCAGATTTCCAAAGCAACCATTGTCAAGCTGGGTCATGCGATGGAGGGCATTCGAGAGACAACGCCTCAGGTAGAGGAGGTCGCTGCGATTGCACAGCAAATATCAGCCAGTGTACAAGAGATTGCAGCGACAGCCAACGAGCTGGCGACGATTGCGACCGGTAATGCCGCCACATCTGAGGAAGTTGCTGCCTCCTCACAAGAGCAACTGGCTTCCATGGAGGAAATATCAGCTTCTGCACAGTTGCTTTCAACCATGGCTGCTGATTTGAAGGCGATGATCAGTCGTTTCAAATATTAAAATGAACTTGAACCCTATGGAATGTATAGTACAATGAATGCTCGGGACAGTTCTTTAAGCCTTATGGCATAAGGAATCTGTCCTGAGTTTTTTTATATTTTCGATATATCTCACAAAACATGGAAGATTATAAGGGGGCGAACACTTGGTTCGAGATTTAATGCTATGTGCTATCGTGATATTATTGTTAGTTTTGGTTTTTCAGCGTCAACTTGTTCGTCAGGCGATCACAGGTGTATTTTATGGAGGGGCGGGAATGTTGTTCTTATGTTTTGGCATAAGTGATAAAACACTGTTGACCTGCGTGCTAGAGTTAGGGATGGGTCTAATATTCATGACTCTGTTTGTGCACACTTTAACCACCGCTAAGTATACATATGGACAACGTTTGTTAAACAAAGACCGTGATCTGCTGAATTTACTCCGGGTTCAACCTGGCTTTACCTTTAGGCTGGAGAAAAGCGGTGAGGAATTTTATTATAGGCTGCTTGAAGGTGAATTGCTGGAGCGCGTGGGTCTGAATCTGCAAGTCAACTACAATAAAAGGGAGCATGTGAAGCGCCTCGGTGACATTTTGGAGCTTTCCTCTGAAACGATGGAGCAACTTAACCAATACTACAAACAGGCCTGGTTTGGTGATCGAACCGTATTTGAATTGGAGTTTTGGGAATATTCAGCTCTCATTACCTTACATCCGGTTATGGAGGACGGGGTTACGAGGTCTGTTATCGGTCACGTGTTGGATATTACGGAGTATAAAGCCTCAGAGCAGAAGAGAAAGGAGATGGACGAGGCTAACCATGCGAAAAGCGTTTTTTTGGCTCATATGAGTCACGAAATTCGCACCCCGCTGAATGGAATCATCGGTCTGTCAAAGCTGTTGAATAAGACTGAACTGACTGCCGTTCAAAGAGATTACCTCCACAAGCTTCATGCTTCCTCGCGTACCCTTTCATCCATGCTCAGTAACGTATTGGATTTTTCCAAAATGGAAGCCGGCAGTCTGGAACTGGAAAAGGTAGAATTCGAGCCGGAAAAAATGCTTCGGCATCTCGCAGATACCATTGGAACTTTGCTCGAAGATAAGGGAATAGAGGTCGTATTTATAACGGACCCGCCGTTACCGAAAAGGTTTAAGGGAGATCCGCTTCGAATGGAGCAGGTGCTTTCAAATCTTCTGACCAATGCCATCAAGTTTACGGATCAAGGACATGTATTGTTACATGTAAAAAAGCTAAGTCAGCAGGAAGGGCGAGTAGGCGTTTCTTTTATGGTAGAAGATACGGGCATAGGAATTTCCGAGACGTGTAAGGACAAGCTATTCATCCCTTTTATCCAGGCGAGTACATCAACCAGCCGCAGATATGGGGGCTCTGGGCTAGGTTTGGCTATTAGCAAGCATTTGGCTGAAGCTATGGGCGGGAAGGTAGAGGTGAAAAGCCGATTAGGAGAGTACAGTCAATTTTACTTTAATGTCGAGCTGGAAACTGGGGAATTGAATGCAGGAAGCACACGAATAGAAAAACAAATAGAAGGCAAAGCCTTAATTGTTGCACAGCATGAACTGGTGAGATACAGCTTGAACAAACTACTGCAAGATTTGGGATTAAAAACATTCACTATTTCATCCTTCCAAGAAAGTATGGACGCTTTTCAAAAGGGTGAGCATTTTGATTTTGTTATCATTGATATGGGGATGGAAGGTTTTAGAGAACTGGACTCCCGGAGGCAATGGCTTCAAATGCTGGATAGGCAGATAACTCAGATCATTGGACTTACAACTGTGTTTCAGATGGAAAGAATAGCTGCTGGGGACATGGATCATAGTGTGGATGCCTTGTTGTCCAAGCCCGTTACCCGGAACGCTCTGCTGGAGGTTCTCTGCTGGAAGAAGGAACGGTCAGTGGCTACTGATTGTAATACACTGGAGACTCATGCGACGATGAGTTTCCGTAATGAGATGGGGGATACAACACAGAAGTATCAAATTCTCATAGCAGAGGATAACGAAATTAACCAGGTGGTGATTACCGAGTTTTTAGCAGAGCGTAACTTTGAAGTAACGATGGTCACGAACGGAAGAGAACTAATAGCGTTACTGGAACTGCGTTACTGGGATATGGTGCTGCTTGATCTGCATATGCCAGAGATGGATGGTTTTGAGACGGCGAGACATATTCGGAGAAACAAAGCTTTTAACAGGCTTCCCATTATCGCTTTTACCGCTGATGCTGTGCAGCATGAACAGGAAGTTTGTCTTCGTGCCGGAATTAATGCCGTGTTGCTCAAGCCTGTCCATGAACTGACCGCTGCTAGAGTGTTAACTAGCTGGATTAATTTAGCGTGGCTGCAAGATTTACATGGTATTCACGCTGAGCAGTCGATAGCTGGCATGGATGGCAAGGTGTATATTTTTCAATTTGCCCTTTATAAATGGATACAGGAATACGAGTATCTCGATAAAAGAGTTGTGAGAAAAATGGACAATGGGCAGTTATCTTCTGCTCTTCGATTAATCCACTCGCTTAAGGGAGGAACGGGGAACCTGTGCGCGCCTGAGTTGCTGGCAAAGGTAATAGAGCTGGAAAAGGCATTGAAGCGCAGCAATGAAACCTCAATAGGAGAACTGTATCCAGACTGGAAAGAGCATCTGAGCACGGTTCAGAAAGATATTAACCAAATCAAGTCATCACTTCCCTGGAGCTGACCGTGCTATTGCATAAATTTGTAGCCGATTCCCCAGATGGTCTTGATCAATTGCGGTTTCTTAGGGTCTTTTTCGATTTTTCTGCGTAAATGGTTAATATGTACGTCCACAGCCCTCTCATTAATAAAGGAGTCTGTGCCACGGAGAGCCTGAATCAAAGCATACCTACTGAATACAATTCCCCGGTTCAAATAAAAAAGCTTCATGAGCTCAAATTCTGAATATGTTGTCTCCACATTTTGTCCGTTTACGGTAATCATTCTTCTCGCTAGATCCAAAGTAATGCCCGAATCAGGTTCAGGTGCTCTGCCTCTTCCTTGCAAGCGCGTGATTTCAATACGACGGAAAAGAGCTTCCATCCGTGCTTTTAGCTCTTGCATACTAAAAGGCTTGCAAATATAATCATCTGCTCCCAACGTAAGTGTACGAATGCGCTCTGATATGTTGTTTTCTGTAGAAATCACGATGATGGGCACGTCCGTATGCTTGCGTATCAGTGGGCAGGGATTCATTCCATCCAAATCTGGAAGCAACAGATCCAGCAAAATAATATCGGGCTGTACGATCTCAAGCCTAGCAATACCCTCAGACGCTTGTTCCACTCGAGTAACGTTGTAGTCTTCTCCTGTTAAATACAAGGAAAGGGTATCTCCCAGCATATTGTCATCTTCAATAATCAAAACATTAGACATGATCATATTTCCTTATCTTTCTATCAAATTCGAGCCAAATAGTTAGGGTAGCTGCAATGTTTACAACAAGTTTTTGGCAGGTTCTGTTGATAGAGTAAACTCCTTTGGACAGTCTGTCAAAAGATCAGATTTATTTGTGGCAATCCTGTGGCCAAACAGTCCAAACGTATATCTATTTGATATGGAAATGTACTATTTTTGAGATTTGTTTCTATAATACGACATTTTTCGTTTTCTTTTAACAATATACTACAAGTCGTTGATGATAAATTACAAAAATTTAACAAAACACCTCAGAAACATGCATTGACTTAAATGAAAATTATGGTATTTTATTACATAGGAGTTGACATCCTCTGATAGGCCTCTTAGAAAAACCCACTATTTAATCTTCTACTAATCTACTTCATGTGCTATCTCTGTATTTAATTTTCGTACTTTAATTGTTCTTGTAATCGTACTCATGATTCTTTGGTGTGGATATCCCATTGTGAATTCAGACTGTCTACTCATTTAGATTACATATTTACATTTTTTTGCTTTCCATGCTTGTATTTTTTAAAATCAGGTCAGCGGGAGGACGAGAGATCATGAACACATTCGAAGCGCTGGAGTCCAATGTAAGATCCTATTGCAGAAGTTTTCCAGTTGTTTTCAACAAAGCTAAAAATGATGTACTGTACACGGAGGCAGGCAAGGGTTACATTGACTTTTTTGCCGGGGCAGGGGCTTTGAACTATGGGCATAATAATGACTTTATGAAAAACCGGTTATTGGATTATTTAACATCCGATCGGATTATGCATGGTCTGGATATGTACACGACGGCCAAGCAAGAGTTTATGGAGTCTTTTTCAGAGCGTATTCTCCAGCCCAAGGGCTTGAATTATAAGCTGCAATTTTGCGGACCGACCGGAACCAATGCGGTGGAAGCAGCACTGAAACTTGCACGCAAGGTGAAAAACAGAAATGGTATTTTTGCTTTTATGGGTGCGTTCCACGGAATGTCGCTGGGCAGTTTATCGATTACCAGCAACAACGCCATGCGAGAGAGCGCAGGAGTTTCCCTGAACAATGTTACCTTCATGCCTTATAACAGCACATTTAACGGAATGGATACCATTTTGTATATGGAGCAGCTTTTAACAGACACCCACTCGGGTGTGGAAAAGCCTGCCGCGATCATTTTGGAAACGGTACAGGCTGAAGGCGGTATTCATATTGCAGATACCGAATGGCTGCGTGATTTGCGACAGCTGTGCGATGATCATGATATTTTGCTTATTGTGGACGATATTCAAGTCGGTTGCGGTCGAGTTGGTTCATTCTTCTCATTCGAGCGGGCGGGAATCGTTCCTGATATGGTTGTTTTGTCCAAATCGATCAGTGGATACGGCTTGCCAATGTCTCTGTTGCTACTCAAGCCAGAATTGGATATATGGAGTCCGGGTGAGCATAACGGCACTTTCCGTGGAAATCAGCTTGCTTTTGTCGGGGCAAAGGCTGCGCTGGAGTTCAGAGATACGGTAGAGCTGGAAGCACAAGTGAAGGAAAAAGAGGCTTTTGTTCAGCAGTTCTTGCGTGAACATATCCAATCAATAGATCCTCTTATTGAAATTCGTGGCTTGGGACTGATCTGGGGAATTGATGTATCCCATCTGGGAGAAGCGTTCGCCAAGGAGGTAGCGACTCTCTGCTTTAGTAGAGGGCTCATTATTGAGCGTGCTGGACGTAACGATACGGTAATTAAAATTATGCCTGCGTTAACGATAAGTCTGGAAAACTTGCGTAAGGGCTGCGACATTATTAAAGAAAGCATGGCACAGGTAACCAGTACCTTGGTTACGATGTAATCAATCAGTAAAGCCCCTTGGTTGGAGCTGCCGTCTGCTGTAAAGCAGGTATGACAGGCGCCGTCCAAGGGGCTTTCTAGTAAAAAATTAGGAAATAACTGTTTGCGCGTATTTTTGTGCGGATTGGTCTAGTTGCTCATCGGTCAATACTGCAGCACCATATTGTACGAAATAAGGGAGCAATTTGACACCAATCATATGGCCTGTAGCTTCCAGAGGTCTCAGTAGCTCTTCGATCGTATACCTATTCCGTCCGTCATGTTGATAGTTTTCCTCAACACTGGCAGCAGACAAGGCAATCAACAACTCTTTGCCCTGTAGCTTGCCACCTTCGCTTCCATAAGCCCAGCCGTAGGTTAGAACCTTATCCAGCCATTTTTTCAGTAGGGAAGGAGTGCTGTACCAGTAAAAAGGGAATTGCAGAACGATACGGTCATGCTGCTCTAGCAGTTCCTGCTCCTGGGCGACATTGATTTGCTCATCCGGATATACTTCATACAGGTTGTGAACGGTCACGCCGGATTGTTTCTTGAGTTCTTGCACCCATCTTTTGTTAATGCGAGATTCCGCAAGATCAGGGTGAACGACAATAACGAGGGTTGACATACAAAAATCATCTCCTTAGACTTATTTTTAGTAAGTAAATAACCAATACATATGTAACCATTTTAGTTTCAACTTATGGAATTGTCAACTCTATTAAATTTTGAGCTCTATATACAAAAAGACTCCGGCAAGCCGGAGTCTCATCAAATGAAGCATTTTTACATTAAGCGGTATGATTAAGAGCAACAATTTTGTTTTTCCCGGAGCGCTTGGCTTGATACAAATAGTTGTCTGTCTCCTGGAAAAATATATCTTTGTCTTTGTTCATATCCTCGGTATAGCTTTTTAATCCAATGCTAACGGTTACGGAAACGATTTGCATTTTCTCCTGAAAGGTCATATTCTCTACTTCACGCCGGATATTCTCAACGATCTGATAGGCTTCCTCAGAAGTATGCTCAAACATCAAAATAGCAAATTCTTCACCGCCATAGCGGGCCGGAATGTCATTCGCTGTAATTTGCTCTGTAATGATTTGAGAGATGCCTTCCAAAATTTTATCACCGAACTGATGTCCGTAATTGTCATTGATTTTCTTGAAATTATCAATATCCACTAACGCCAGATGGATGATCGCTCCTTGTTCGGCATATTCGAGTGCTTTTTCATAAAAGTTTTGAAAGGACAAATGATTGTACAGCTTTGTCAAACCATCAGTCATGGACATTTTGCTGATAATCGCATTACTGATCATTAATTCCTGTTGGGCACGCTTTGTTTTATACAAATCCACTAACAAATCGCGGCCGCTGGCCTGAATAATGAGAGCAATAAAGGTGGACATAATCAAAAAGGTTGGAATCGCCACAATATCAAAGTCTGACAAATAGCTGCGGAATGATCCATCTGCTGCCAGCAACAGAAAAAAGACGACCACTTGCAATACAAAGGAAATCCATATTAAGCGACGATTGAAGAACAGAATAGAAGAGAAAATAGGCAACAAACATAGCGCAGGAATAATCCGGATATCATAATTTAGGCGAATAATCATCCAGCAAATGACGGTGCTTGCCATAAACAGGATCGCAAAAGAATACCTGTTAAATTTAAAATGAGCCAACTCTGCCAGTAAGTTGGAACCACTCATGATTAGCGTAGGAACAATCAGGGTTCCGACGTAAAATTCATAAGGCGAAGCGGCGTAATCAAGAAATAAGTAGCTGCCCAGCTGGACGATAAAATGTACACCTATAATCATCCAATACAGTAATAACATTTTGCGTACCCAGTGGGCTTGCTTTGTTTTGTAATCCATGGTTTGAGTAAGCCGTTTTGTCTTGTTCATGATGTCACCACACTTAATGTATCTTTAGCCATTCTCGTATTATAAGATACTATGTGATGAAGTTGAAGCTAATTTTTTTGAAGGCTATGAACTTGTTAGCCTAGCAACACTTTTACTTGGTGGATAGCCCCGTCCCCTGCAACCGGCAGAATATTATTCGTAAGGATGGTACCGTCTACAGTAACCGTAGTTACACCCTTGGAGACGTGCTGGGGATTCGTGATATGGATCACGTAGGTATCGCCACGGAAGACGCGGGTGACTGTGAATTCGTCCCAGGCTGTAGGAATGCACGGGTCAATACGCAGACCGTCCCATTCCGGCTGGATACCGAGGATAGATTGAGTAATAGCTATAAAATTCCACGCCGCTGTACCCGTCAGCCAGGAATTTTTGGCTTCGCCTTCACGAACAGCATCCTTGCCCGCAATCATTTGAGCATACACATACGGCTCGGTGCGGTGAATGTCGCTGATGTCCTCCAGATAGGCAGGTGCAATTTTGCTATATAGCTCGAAAGCGCGATCCCCACGTCCTATTACGGCTTCCGCCATCATAATCCACGGGTTATTGTGGCAGAAAATACCGGCATTTTCCTTATACCCGGGAGGGTAAGATGAGATTTCGCCCAGATTGATGTAGTAACGGGAATAAGATGGATGTTGCAGCACAATGCCGTAGGGAGTTTCCAGTCGATCACGTGTAGAATCGAGAGCTTTATGTGCTAGGCCTTCTTCAACACCAATTCCTGCCATGACACAGAAACCTTGAGGTTCAATAAAAATTTGACCTTCCTCACAATCCTTGCTTCCTATTTTGTCTCCATAATGGTCATACGCACGTAAGAACCATTCCCCGTCAAAACCATGCTCCAATGTAGCTGCTCGCATACGATCCACATGGGCTTGAGCTGTGGACGCTTCTTCATCCAAACCTCTGCGCTTGCAGAGCTCAATAAAATCCGGTCCCGTATATACGAATAGTCCGGCGATAAACACGGATTCAGCTACTCGGCCCTCCAAATTCTGTGTTGTCTGATAGGACTCATCGGGTGTGACGGAAAAACAATTGAGATTCAGACAATCGTTCCAGTCAGCTCGGCCAATGAGTGGAAGACCATGTGGACCAAGATTATCTATTACATGGTAAAAAGAACGCTTCAAATGTTCAAACAGCGTAGCCGTACGCTCTACATTTCCGTCAAAGGGCACTTGTTCATCCAGGATGCCAAAGTCTCCCGTTTCTTTGATATACGCTGCGGTACCGACAATTAGCCACAACGGATCGTCGTTAAATCCACCGCCAACCTCGTGGTTTCCTTTTTTGGTTAACGGTTGGTACTGATGATAAGCTCCGCCGTTTTCAAATTGAGTAGAGGCGATGTCGATAATCCGTTCCCGTGCCCGCTCCGGTATTTGGTGGACGAAGCCGAGCAAATCTTGATTTGAATCCCGGAAGCCCATACCACGTCCAATACCGGATTCAAAATACGAAGCTGAACGCGACATATTGAATGTAACCATGCATTGATACGGGTTCCATATGTTTACCATTCGGTTCAGCTTGTCGTCGTGGCTTTGAAGGGTGTACTTGGACAGTAGATTGTTCCAATAGGCTCGGAGTTCACTCAAAGCTTCTTTTACATCGGCTTCTTCCGCAAACTGCGCAATCATGGCATGTGCCTGTTTTTTATTAATAACACCGTGGGACTCCCATTTCTCTTCCTCGGGGTTTTCCACATAACCGAGTACAAAGTTACAGCTTGTTTCTTCGCCTGGTTCCAGCGTGATCTCAATGCAATGTGATCCGACAGGGGACCATCCGCTGGCAATAGAGTTCGAGGCTTGCCCAGCGGCGACCGTTTGAGGCTGATCTAATCCGTTGTAGAGTCCCAGAAAAGCTTCACGATCTGTATCATAGCCCGCTAGCGGACGATTAGCAGAGAAAAAAGCATAATGATTGCGGCGTTCACGGTATTCCGTTTTGTGATAAATGACAGAGTCCTGTATCTCAACCTCGCCCGTGTTCAAGTTGCGCTGGTAGTTGGTCATATCGTCATAGGCGTTCCACAGACAAAATTCCACGAACGAAAAGAGTTTGATCTTTTTGGTTTGTAACGATGTGTTCTGAAGCTTAACCTGATGAACCTCGCCGTCAAAGGATAGGGGCACAAAAACCAGCTGCGTGGCTCGAATACCGTTGCGTTCTCCCATAATTGAGGTATAGCCAAGTCCATGGCGGCATTCATACTGCTCCAGCTCCCGTTTGACCGGCATCCAGCCTGGAGTCCAATAATCCCCATCATCATAAATATAAAAATAACGACCACCGTTATCGACAGGAATATTATTGTACCGGTAACGTGTTAAGCGACGTAAGCGAGCATCCCGGTAAAATGCATAGCCGCCACTTGTATTGGAAATCAGTCCAAAAAATCGTTCATTACCTAAATAATTAATCCAAGGATAAGGGGTTTGAGGGGTGTGGATGACATATTCTTGATTGATATCATCGAAGAAACCATACTTCATGGCGCAGAACTCCTCTCGATTTGAAAAAATAAATGGCCCAACACATGATTATATTCAAACATGAAGCCGTTCTTCCTTTAGGAAGACATTTCCCGTCTTATGTAAAATGTGCTTGATTTTCTCAACCATTCTTCTGGGATTTGCAAAATATTTGAAATGGGTAAATATACCTTTTTATGCTAAAATGAAAAAGTTAGAATTTAGCAAGGCAGGAGGTTGCAAGAATGGCACCTATCACATTATTTTTCATCCCATATGCAGGCGGATCGGCGTCGGTCAGCTTCAAATGGAAAAAGTCGCTGCTTCCGCAGATTAAGCTTGTTCCACTGGAATTAGCGGGCAGAGGTATTCGTTCTGGGGAACCGCTAAAGGAAAGCATTGAGGAGATGAGCGAGGATCTGTTGCACAAGATCAGCGAAGAGATAGCACCCGGCGATCCTTATGCCATATACGGTCATAGTATGGGGACGATGATCTCATTCGAGCTGTACTACAAGCTGGTGGCCGGTGGATATGGCAAGCCTGCTCATCTGTTCGTTTCGGGTGGACGGGCACCGCATGTCCCAAGAAATTCCCCGTGGTTACACGATCTGCCCGCAGATCAGTTCAGGACGCATTTGCAGCGGTACGGTCAGCTTTCGGAAGCGATTTTTGACAATCGGGAATTATACGACTATTTTATGCCAGTGTTAAGAGCGGATTTCAAAGCTGTTGAGTTGTATAAGTACACGGCTAAAGCCGCACCTTTACATTGTCCTATCACCGCTTTGACGGGAATGACCGATAACACGGTGACCTTACAAGATGCGGAGGCATGGGCACAGCATACGGATCAGCAATTTCGTATGTTTACCTTTGAGGGAGGACACTTTTTTATTCATGATGAAGTGGAGCGGATTACGCACATCATCAATGAGACCTTGGAGCAGAGTACGGTAACGAGTAGCATACAAAAATAAAAATAAGAGGTGAATTTTAGTGACGGTAGGTGTATTGGCACATTTGTTTGGCAAGTTGCCTTATCGCGAATTGGCTGCAAAGGTAGGCGCAGCGGGCTTTACTCATGTTCAGCTGGCTCCATGGAGAGCGATCAGTGATGTGGATTTTAATAAACCGGGTAAGTTCAATCCGGGATTGGCACTGTCTATCGCAGAGGAATTTCGTAAGCATGGTGTATCCATATCGGTGCTCGGGTGCTATTTGCATTTTTTTGTACAGGATGAGGAATTGCTGCGTGAAAATGTAGAGCGCTTTAAAGAGCTGATCCGATATGCGGGTCTGTTAGGAGCACCCATGGTTGCAGCTGAAGTCGGACGTAATGAGGATGGTACCGCCTATACGGAACGTGACTGGAGAGTTGTAAGGGAAGTAGTGCGTGAATTAGCAGATGAAGCGGAGAAGTGGGGCATATTCGTAGGATTGGAAGCAGCAAACGATCACTTGGTTGGAACTGCCGTTGAGTTGGCTACCTTTTTGGAGGAAGTGCCCTCTTCACACATCGGTGTTGTGATTGATCCGGGTAATCTGCTGAAAACGGAAAATATGGCGCAGCAGGATGAGATCATTCGGGAAGCTTTCCAACTGCTGGGCCCCCGGATTATCGCAGCGCATGCCAAAGACCGGCGTTTGTCATCGTCAGGTGAAATTGAGACGGTGCCACCGGGTTTTGGAGACATGAACTATGGTCTATACATGGAACTGCTGGAGCAGTACAAGCCGGGGGTTCATATTATTATGGAAGCTGCCCAGGAGCATGAGATGGCTGAATCCAGACGTTATATCGAAGGTCACCGGATAGCCGCTCAGAAAGCGCAACAAGTGCAGACGAAATAATGTATTCTTTCATAATACTCAGGAATGCTATGTTAATAATTCGAGAGACTTGGAAGCGCCTCCTTTTCCAAGTCTCTGTTTCTTTACCCTTGTTTAACCCTTCACAACCGCCACGATCACAATGACCCAGCTTGCCAAAAATGCCAACCCGCCAATGGGGGTGATGGCCCCAAGCTTTTTCACACCGGATATACTAAGGGCATACAGACTGCCGGAAAACAGGAGAATACCCACCAGCATAACCCAGCCTGCGGTTACGATGAGAGAAGAATGGACAAGGTTGTCAGCAAGAACCCCCAGTAGCAGCAATCCCAATCCGTGAGCGATTTGATATTGAACTCCTGTTTGGAATATGCTCATCATGTCTGCGGAAAGTCTTTTTTTCAATGCATGTGCGCCAAACGCTCCCAGAGCTACGGCTAAAAACATCACGATACAACCAAGCAATAGCAAAATTTTCATGTTTTAACGCCTCCCTGTGAAATAGTACCGATTCCAATCGATTTCGTCAATTTTCCTTGCGGAACTCTAAACACATATAATTTTTCGACTCTCATTTGGTGCCTAGTGTGGTATATTTTTTCCAGGGCCAATGCGAAGCATTTGGAGAAATAGACAGCGTGTCCTCCACCTTTTTTATGGGAAAGTGAGGTGATGATGCTGTCTTTTTGTGCTGCCGTATTTCGGAAAAAATCTTGTGTTAAGCCAAAATTGATAATGGAGAGGATGAATGCAAAAGTGATTAGCAGAAAATCCGTGTTCAGAAAATCTGTCTCTATGGTCATGTCAGCCATTTTGGTACTTCCGTTAACCTTGGGCTTATTTCAGGCAGAATCCGTTCGTGCATCAGCCGCAACACCGGAATCGACACGTTTTTTACAATTGTATAAACAGCTGAAGGATCCGGCTAGCGGATACTTTTCAAAAGAAGGCATCCCTTATCATTCCGTTGAAACGCTCATGAGCGAGGCTCCGGATTACGGACACTTAACGACTTCGGAAGCTTACAGCTACTGGATGTGGTTGGAAGTGCTGTATGGTCATTATACCGGGGATTGGGGGCATTTGGAATCCGCATGGGACAACATGGAGAAATATATCATTCCTGTTAATGAAGGCGATGGTAAGGAAGAACAGCCAACAATGAGTAACTACAACCCGAACAGCCCCGCCACCTATGCTGCAGAATACTCACAGCCGGATCAATACCCAAGCCGTCTGAGTGGCCAGTATGGTGCTGGCAAGGATCCACTGGACTCTGAGCTGAAGACAACCTATGGCAATAACCAGACTTATCTGATGCACTGGTTGTTGGACGTGGATAATTGGTACGGCTTCGGAAATCTTCTGAATCCGTCGCATACAGCAGCCTATGTAAACACCTTCCAGCGTGGGGAACAGGAATCAGTCTGGGAGGCTGTACCGCATCCATCACAAGATAATCATAAGTTTGGCAAGTCTAATGAAGGCTTTATGAGCCTGTTCACCAAGGAAAATAATGCCCCGGCACAGCAATGGCGCTACACGAATGCCACCGATGCGGATGCACGGGCGGTTCAAGCGATGTACTGGGCTAAGGAGTTGGGCTATGATAACTCCGTATATTTGAATAAAGCCAAAAAGATGGGAGACTTTTTGCGTTACGGTATGTACGATAAATACTTCCAGAAAACAGGAAGCGCTTCCAATGGAAGTCCTATTGCTGGTACGGGAAAGGATGCCAGTCTTTACTTAATGGCATGGTATACGGCTTGGGGTGGCGGACTTGGCCAAAGCGGTAACTGGGCTTGGCGTATTGGAGCCAGCCATGCGCATCAGGGCTACCAAAATGTCGTCGCAGCCTATGCGTTGTCCGATCAAGATGGTGGATTAATACCGAATTCACCAACGGCGGGACAGGACTGGGCGACTTCGCTAAAGCGACAACTGGAGTTTTATACATGGCTGCAATCCGATGAGGGGGCCATTGCAGGTGGAGCGACGAATAGCTGGGATGGTGCCTACAAGGCTTATCCATCTGGTACGAGTACCTTTTATGGTATGGCTTATACGGGGGCTCCTGTATATAACGATCCACCGTCGAACAACTGGTTCGGGATGCAGGCTTGGCCTGTCGAGCGGGTTGCCGAGCTGTACTACATTTTAGCCAAGAAAGGGGATACTTCGTCCGAGCAGTTTAAAATGGCTAAGCAAGTGACGGAAAACTGGATCGCATGGTCCAAGAACTATGTATTTGCCAACGAACGGCCTGTGACTGATGCGCAGGGATACTATTTGGACGCTCAAGGTAAGCGTATTCTGGGTGGCAAGAATCCAAAGGTAGCTACTACAGCAGCTAAAGGAGAATTCTGGCTGCCTAGCAATCTAGAATGGAGCGGAAAGCCTGAAACCTGGAGCGGATTTGCCAATCATAAAGGGAATACCAATCTCCATGTGGTAACAAAGAATCCGGGGCAGGATGCCGGAGTGCTGGGCAGCTATGTTAAAGCACTTACTTTCTTTGCTGCTGGAACGAAAGCTGAAAAAGGAGACTATTCCGAGTTAGGCAAGGAAGCTAAGGATCTGTCTAAAGCTTTGCTTGATGCTGCATGGGGTTATAACGATGGTATAGGTATTACAACGAAGGAAGCTCGCGAGGATTATTATCGTTATTTTACTAAAGAAGTGTATATCCCGAATGGCTGGAGTGGCAAGACTGGACAAGGCAACACGATCCCTGGCACAGACGCTACCGCTTCTGATCCGTCCAAGGGCGGCAATGGTACCTATTCCAGCTTTAGTGATATCCGGCCTAATATCACTAAAGATCCGCAATGGTCCTATCTTAAAGATAAATACACGACTTCTTGGAACAATCAGACCAAAAAATGGGATAAAGGTGCTCCAGAATTTACGTATCACCGTTTCTGGTCCCAAGTCGATATGGCAACAGCTTATGCTGAGTATGACCGTCTCATTAACGGTAGTGGACCAACCGAGCCGACAGCTCCCAAAGCTCCGGCAAATGTGAAGGCAAACGCAGGGGATGCTCAGGTTACACTCACTTGGAGCAAAGCGACGGGTGCCGATAGCTATACGGTCAAGCGCTCGACAACCAGTGGTGGTCCTTATACCACAGTAGCAACGGTAACAGACAGCACTTACAAGGATACAGGAGTGCTGAATGAAACCACTTATTATTATGTAGCAAATGCAACAAATTCTTTAGGAACCAGCCCGGATTCTGTCGAGGTCAGTGCTAAGCCTACGGCAGCTCCCATTCCAGCAACGGGAGACGTGATTGCCCAATACCACGTGGGCGACACTAATCCGGGAGATAACCAGATTCGGCCACTGTTCCGTGTTGTAAACAAGGGTAAAGAGGCTGTCGAACTGAAAAATGTTAAGCTGAGATACTACTATACCGTAGATGGCGACAAGTCACAGGAATTCCATTGTGACTATGCACAGTTGGGTAGTAGTAACGTTCAGGGACGTTTTGTGAAACTGGATAAGGCCGTTACAGGCGCAGATTATTATCTGGAGATCTCCTTTGGAGCTGGTGCGGGAAGTCTGGCAGCAGGGGAAAATACAGGAGATATTCAAATTCGCATGAACAAGACGGACTGGAGCAACTATAACGAAAGTGATGATTTTTCCTATGATTCTACCAAGACCTCTTATACGGATTGGGACAAAGCACCTTTGTATATAAACGACAAACGTGTCTGGGGTTTGGAGCCTTGATTGTGAACTGATTGTGGAAATTGCGGACGGAATGTGAGAGCACTGAATTCACTTCCGTCCGTTTTTTTGTGATCGGATTCGTGGTACACTATGATCGTTACAACATTACATACATGACCGAGGTGACCTGAGACATGAATGACAATTTGGCACAGGCTCTGAATGAGCAAATGAACTTTGAATTTTACTCCGCTCACGTATATCTGGCGATGGCTGCTTATTGCTCCAGTGAAAGTCTGGATGGGTTTGCAAACTTCTTCCTGGTACAAGCTGAGGAGGAACGGTTTCATGCCATGAAACTGTATAAATACATTAATGACCGTAGAGGACGCGCTACACTGGCTGCATTACCGGAGCCCAAAAACAGCTACGATTCCATGCTGGACGTATTTGAGCATGGCTACAAGCATGAGCAGCAAAACACGCAAAAATTTTATCATTTGGCTGACTTGGCCCTCGATGCACGTGAGCATGCAACGATCCATTTCTTGAAATGGTTTATTGATGAGCAAGTCGAGGAGGAAGCGCTGTTCGACAGTGTCATTCAGAAGCTTAAACGCATTGAAAGAGACAGCAACGCCTTTTATATGCTGGACAGCGAGTTTGCCAAACGCAGCTTTACTGCCCCTGCGGAGTAACACAGCATACATGCTGTGTTTGAATGCCAGAGGCATGGCCAGCATATTATTCGTCTAGAAAGTAAAGGAGCCCGGCTTTCGGGCTTTTTGCGTTGACTTTGATTAACCGAATGCCCCTCTTTCGAGGGGATATTGTTATTTTAAATGGAGTTATAGAAAAAATTAATTTGCCGCTGGATGGTGAGCATGCTACAGTTATGTTAACTTTTATATCTGATTAAATAGATAGGAATAATTATATAGTGATTCACGCGTTTTATAAAAAACACTATAAGGAGGCGGGTTAGTATGAGTGAAATCTATCGTCTGGCACTCCAAGAGGACGCAGAAAGATTGCAGTATGTGACGTATGAGGCGTATGAAACAATTCGGCAGTTGGGGCTTCGATGGCCTGCCGCTCAGGCAGACGTTGCTCTCATTCAAGAAAATATTAAAAATAATGATTGCTATGTGCTGGAAGTAGACGGTGTCATTCAGGCTACCGTTAGCCATCTCAAAAATAGAGCCCTTAATTTTATAACCGATCTACCGTTTGTGATGTGGTTTGCTGTAGACCCGGCTACCCAGGGCAAAGGATACGGGAAAAAACTATTGAATTGGGTAGAGCAAACGATTATACGTGATCAGGTGGGAGCTCCTGCAGTAACACTGGCAACTGCGGAAAAGCATCCCTATTTGCTATCCATGTACGAGCGTTGGGGATATGAACGTATCCATGCTTTTGACCATGGAACAGGGGACGGGACGATGCATTTACTTCGTAAAGTGGTGAATCCTGAATTATTCTCCACTTACATTCGTGAAAAAAATGAAGCCGAGCAGCTAACCACAATTAGACGTGATCACCCCGAACAGGACGAAGCCGATTCGTTCGCTGAAAGGGGCTTGGAGCGAATGAATTTTCAGTTATGATTGATGAATAACATTACCCTCTCTCATGAAAGCAACCGAAGTAGCGGTGTTTTCGGGTCGATAGCGACTGAGAGAGGGGCTTTTTAATTTTGGACAAATTGACAGAGATAAATAAAAAGAGTAACGTAATTGTATAATTATTATAATCACATAAAATTAATCGGATTAATTAAAATTTGAAAATGTGGAATCTGATGATATAAGGAGGAATTTTTTTGAGCGACTCGCAATTTAGCACGACCAAGCGCTGTATAACAGCCGAGGATTTATATCGGCTTCACTGGGTTAGCGATCCAGCTATTCATCCTCTCAGCGGTGAAATCGCTTACGTAGAGCAACATATTAATAAAGAGCGGACAGATTATAACTCAGGAATTTGGCTATTATCGTCCGATGGCGCTAGCGCATTACCCTTTACATACGGACCGAAAGATGAAACGCCTGTCTGGTCACCCGACGGATCACAACTAGCTTTTCTCCGTACAACAGACGGCAAGCGCCAGGTATGGATTATTCCAGAACGCGGGGGAGAGGCACGACAGCTTACACACGTAGAGAACAATGTTCGTTCATTAGCCTGGTCTCCTAATGGGACCTGTATATCGTTTGTAGCTAAAACGGCCGAGAACCCACTAAGCCCGATATCCGATGAAGGAACTCAGGAGGCGCAACTTAAGGGACGAGTTGTTAATCGAACGAAAGCTAAATCCGACGGCTATGGACTGTGGGATGATACTCGTGATCACTTGTATGTTACGGATGTGACTTCGGGGCACACAGTTCAGCTGACGTCCGGCGCTTATGATGTGGCGGAGCCTGTGTGGTCACCGGATGCTCAATGTATTTTATTTGTCGCCAGAATAGCAGAACATTCGAAAGAGGATACGGATTTACGTGAACTAAATGATTTGTTTACGATAGCTCCTGCGATTTCAAATGGTGATGCCGTCGCACCGCTTAAGCTGACCCATTCTGAACTGCACATCGAGAGTGCTGCTTATTCTCCCGACGGTTCAACGATTGCCTTTTACGGTCATGATCGACATGCCAAAGACGCTACTCAGGCCCGATTGTACACGATTCCTTCCAGTGGGGGGACGGCAGTATGCGTTAGTGGGACGCTTGACGCTCACCTCGGTAATGCGGGTATGAGCGACATGCGTTCACATCTTCATATAGGACCGCCACGCTTTAGTGCCGACGGTCAATCCCTGTATACGCTGGTTACCCGTGAAGGAAATGTGCACGTATATCAGTTTGCGCTTGATGGAACTTTTAAAATTTTAACGCAAGGAGAACGAGAAATTTACCAATTCGAGCTTACATCGGATGAGCAGCATATCATTGCCGCTTCCACCGATGTAACTTTACCAGGCGATTTGTTCCGGATTGCGATCCATTCAGGAACTGAGGTACGGCTGACACGAGTAAATGATTCTTTGCTTGATGAGATTGAGATCAGTGTGCCTGAGTGCTTTTGGACGGAGGTTGAGGATGGCCGACGGGTGCAAGGATGGGTAATGAAGCCTGCTGGGTTTAAGGAGGAAGTATCCTATCCTGCCATTTTGGAGATTCACGGTGGCCCTCATGCCATGTATTCCAATTCTTTTTTTCATGAATTTCAGTTGCTGGCCGCTCAGGGATATACAGTCATCTATACGAATCCGGGAGGAAGCCGAGGGTACGGCCAGTCTTTTACCAATGTCGTCCTTGGAGATTACGGCGGACGCGATTACACTGATCTACTGAGCGCAGTGGATGAGGCTATACGCCAGTTTCCATTCATTGATCCGGAAAGGCTGGGTGTAACAGGGGGCAGCTATGGTGGCTTTATGACAAACTGGATTGTCGGCCATACCGATCGTTTCCGCGTAGCTGTAACCCAGCGCTCCATATCTAACTGGCTGTCAATGTATGGAGTGAGTGACATAGGGTACTCGTTTACTGAAGATGAAGTCGGCGGGAATCCGTGGGAGGATTGCGAGCTCTTGTGGAGGCAATCTCCGCTGGCTTATGTGCAGCAAATTAACACACCGCTGCTCATATTGCACGGGGAGCAGGATCTGCGATGTCCTATAGAGCAGGGAGAGCAGCTGTTTACAGCATTACGTCGCTTGGGGAAACCAACGCAATTTGTCCGTTTTCCAGCTTCAAGCCACGAGCTTTCACGAAAAGGGCACCCGCAGCTTCGCGTGGAACGACTGCAACGTATTACTAATTGGTTTGCCCAACACGAATTATAAGTAAATCGATTTCTTGTATTGATGTAAAAATGTCAGGTCCTAAACATAGGACTTGGCATTTTTAGTATGCCTTGCTACAATTCTCTCAACCTCATTCAAAAGGAGATATATAATGGCTGAGCCCTTAAAAAATATGTACACGGAGAATTTTCTTCAACAATTCGGTGAAAAAGTACGGTCTGCGTACAGGCCGTTCGATACCATCGGATTTATCCATCAAGTGATGGATGAAAAATGGGATGAGCTGGAGCTGAAAGAACGAATACGGCGTATTTCGTTAACATTAGGGGCATTTTTGCCCAGTAATTATGAAGAAGCTCTGGGTATTCTTTTTACTATAGATGAGCATTGCAGTGGTTTTCCGTACTTGTTTTTCCCCGATTTTGTGGAGGTGTATGGGCAAAGAGAAGAACATTGGGACCTGTCCATGAAGGCACTGGAGCGATTCACATCTAAGTCCTCTGCGGAGTTCGCCGTAAGACCCTTCCTCCTGCGTGAACCGGAACGGATGATGCAGCAGATGACGACCTGGGCGGGACATCAAAGTGAGCACGTTCGCCGTCTTGCCAGCGAAGGCTGCCGTCCACGGCTACCCTGGGGACAGGCGTTGCCTGTGTTTAAACGCGATCCTGCTCCAGTATTGGCCGTATTGGAACTACTGAAGGTCGATCCATCACTATATGTACGTAAAAGTGTAGCCAACAACCTGAACGATATTGCTAAGGATCATCCTGATGTGGTCATTGCTACGGCTCAACGTTGGAAAGGGACACACCCTGACACCGACTGGATTGTACGTCATGGCTGCCGGACCCTGATTCGCAAATCTATCCCCGAAGTGATGGCAATGTTCGGCTATGCGGATGAAACAGACGGGGCACCGTTGGTCACGGGTGCCTCTTTCAGCACAGACCCTGCCTTGCTAAGACTCGGTGATAGCTGTGAGTTGAGCTACGCGCTTCAGCTTCGTGGAGGTGACTCGGTACGAGTCCGCATCGAGTACGGCATTGACTTTGTGAAGGCGAGAGGACAAGTCTCACGTAAACTGTTTTTGCTATCTGACAAAACGGTTCCCGGAGGAACCCATCTTACAGGTACACGGACACACCGTTTTGCAGACCTGACAACTCGTCGCCATTATGCGGGAACGCATCGGATTGCGCTGCTAGTAAACGGTCAGGAAGCGGCTTCTACAGTGGTAGAACTCCAGTTGTAGATCAAGATTGCAGTGAAGAAAAAGAGCCTGAAATCAGGCTCTTTCTTTTTGTTGTTGGCTTTACCCAATTTATTTTTTTCCAAAAATATGATTCTGGTATTAGAACCTGGTACTAAGACGTGTTATACTACAGTAAGAAAGTGGATTTCATCTTATGTATAAAGGGGAAGGTATAATTTGACAGATCAACAACAATGGCTTGCGCCTGAATATTACAATATGACTTCGGAAATGGAACACCATGAGGCTGATAAAACAGCACTTAAGTGGCTGAGTGAGACAGGAGAATACGAAGAAATCACCTACGGAGAGCTGTTGAAAAAGGCTAACCGACTGGCTGGAGGACTCGCAAGTCTGGGATTTAACAAAGGTGACAGAGTTCTGGTCGTAGTACCACGGCGTATTATTGCGTATGTAATTTATCTGGCCTGCTTGAAGCTGGGGCTTGCTGTCATTCCATCTTCAGAAATGCTACGTGCCAAGGATATTGCATATCGTCTTCGCCATTCTGAAGCACGCGCAGTCATTGCCTGGACCGGAGTTACAGGTGAAGTGGACAAAATAAGCGATGATTTGCCTACTCTGGATTATCGTATCGTGGTCTCCGGGGACGACACGCCAGATGTATCTGGCTGGCTCGTGCTGAATGAGCTGCTGGATGGACAGGAAGATACTTTTGAAGCTGTGAAGACGCACCGTGACGACATGGCCATTCTGGCCTATACTTCGGGCACCACGGGAAATCCTAAAGGTGTTGTACATAGCCATGGCTGGGGATATGCTCATCTGCGGATAACATCACCATGGTTGGACATTCAAGCTTCAGACATAGTATGGGCCACAGCCGCACCTGGCTGGCAAAAATGGATTTGGAGTCCGTTTTTATCGGTACTGGGAAATGGAGCGACTGGATTCGTATATAATGGTTCGTTCCGTCCGGGTCGTTATTTGCAGTTGCTGCAGCAATACGGAGTCCAAGTATTATGTTGTACACCGACGGAATATCGAATTATGGCAAAAATGGATGGTTTGGATCAATACGACCTATCCCAATTGCGCAGTGCAGTTTCTGCAGGAGAGCCGCTCAATCAGGAGGTTATTAGCAAGTTTCAGGAGCAGTTCAACATTACGATTCGTGATGGCTACGGCCAAACAGAGAGTACGTTAATTATTGGTAATTTAAAGGACGCGCCTCTGTGCACTGGCTCGATGGGCAAATCCATTGCGCCGGGACTTGTTGAGGTCGTAGATGAGGATGGCATTCCGCTGGCTCCGGGGCAAGTGGGGGATATTGCGGTGCGTGCCGATCTGCCGGCATTATTCCATACGTATTACCATGACCCAGAACGCAAATTAGCTAGTGTCCACGGAGATTATTTTGTTACGGGAGACCGGGCGCGCAAAGACGAGGATGGATATTTCTGGTTTGAAGGACGTGGTGATGATATCATTATCAGCTCTGGCTATACTATTGGTCCTTTTGAAGTAGAGGAAGCGCTTATGAAGCATGACTCCGTGCAGGAATGTGCTGCCGTAGCCAGCCCTGACGAAATCCGTGGACATGTTGTTAAAGCTTTTGTCGTACTCAAAGCTGGGGTAGAAGGATCACCGGCATTAGTGAAGGAACTGCAACATCATGTGAAAACATGGACTGCGCCTTATAAATATCCACGAAAAATAGAGTTTATTCAAGAGCTTCCTAAAACCAGCTCAGGCAAAATACGAAGAGTGGAGCTGCGTGAACTGGAGAAGCAATCCGTACTGTAGTGATGAAATTATTCAATATAATCAAAACGGAGCAGGAGCGTGGAAAAATGAGTACATTTGAATCATTGTTGGAGCAATACGCAGAACTGGTTGTAAGAGTAGGAGTTAACATTCAGCCTGGACAGGTGTTTTTGGTAACTGCACCACTGGAAACTGTTGAGTTTACACGCCTGATTGTCAGCAAAGCCTATGAAGCAGGCGCTAAATATGTACAGGTAGAGTTTGAGGATGATTCCATTACACGTAGTCGTTTTGAACATGGTGACGAAGCCAGCTTCGATTACTACCCTGCTTGGAAGGCAGAGATGATGGAGAAATTTGCCGAAGAGGGTGGAGCCACACTAACGATTAAAGTGCCGAACCCGGATTTATACCAAGGCATTGATCCACAAAAGGTTTCTCGTGCGACCAAGGCGGCAGCTACGTCGAGAGAAGGTTTTTCCAAATATACCCGAAATCATAAAATTAGTTGGTGTTTGATTAAAGCGCCGACGAAGGCTTGGGCTGATAAAGTATTTGCCGATGTAGCAGAAGAAGATCGTATACGTATCATGTGGGATACAATCTTCCAAATGAATCGTGTAGATGGCTCTGATCCTATTCAGAATTGGCAGAAACATTTGAAAAACCTTGAACAGGTACAAGACAAGCTGAATCATAAAAAGTATAAAAGCCTCCACTATCGTGCACCAGGAACAGATTTGCGAATTGAACTGGCTGACGGGCATATTTGGCGCAGCGGTGGTGGGGAGAACGAGCGCGGAGATTACTTTGTCGCGAATATGCCGACAGAAGAAGTATTCACGATGCCTAAGCGTACAGGTGTGAATGGTCATGTCACAAGTACCATGCCACTCAATTTAAATGGACAACTGGTGGATCGCATAACGTTTACCTTTAAGGACGGTAAAGTCACTGAATATACAGCTGAATCTGGCGAGCAGCATCTGACTCATTTGCTCGCTACGGATGAAGGGGCCAGCTATTTGGGAGAAGTTGCACTGGTGCCGCACGATTCACCGATTTCCAATCTCAATCGTATTTTTTACAATACAGGTATCGACGAAAATGCCTCCTGTCACTTGGCCCTAGGCAGTGCGTATCCATTTAATATGGAAAATGGGACACAAATGAACCGGGAGGAGCTGCTCCAGAACGGTGCCAATGTCAGCCTGACTCATGTTGACTTCATGATCGGCTCAGCTGAGCTGGATATTGATGGCGAACTGCAAGATGGGAGTAAAGAAGCCGTGTTCCGCAAAGGAAATTGGGCTATTTAGTCCTTTTCTCAACCTCAATTCAATCAACCCGCAAACGATCTCATTCGTATGCGGGTTTTTTTATTCCCTGAATCTCAAATCGCTCCTTGTTTTGTGAAATATAAAGTGCTAAACTGAGTTCAAACAATAATTTAAACAATGTTTTAATTGTTGTTTGAAAAGTTGCGTATTTAAAGTTGTCCATTTCATTCATCCGTTATGATTGGACGAAACAGGAGGAGGAAAAACATGAATCACCCAGACAAAAAACAACAAACCAAAGAAAAAATCTTAGACGCTACGCTGGAATTTATTCAAAAGGAAGGTTTTGAGGCGGTTACAATCAGGAAAATTGCTGACCTGTCTGCTACTAATATTTCATTAGTTAATTATTATTTTGGCTCCAAGGAAAATCTGCTCAGTGAAGCTATTGAAGTGATATTAAATGGCTTTCAACACACCTTTTCTATTTTGGATAATACAGCGATCCCCCCCCAAGATAGACTGAAACAATTTTTACATAACTATTTACAGGTTATTCGTCAATATCCAGAGCTTCTTTCGCGAATTATTGCCATGGGCAGCACGCCCTTTACATCTCAACAGGAATACGGAAGGTTTTTAAACATAATGGGATTTCCAAAGGTTCAGAACACGATCAAGGAGCTGACAGGCGAGCAACAGCCGGAGCGCTTGTTAGCGATGATGCTGCAAATATTCGGAGCTATTTTTCTGCCTGCACTGATGAGTCCGATTCTTGAATCAGGGGCAGTTGTGGAAATACCTTCAATAGAGGAACAATTAAATCTGCTGTTTGAAAGATATTTTGATCAAAAATAAATCAGAGGGGTGACTAATATGAACTTTTTGAGAAAATATTGGCAAGATGCAGGAGCTATTATCGGTGTGGTTGTATGTATTGTTTTACTTATGAATCAAGCTATCCTTTCGGATATAACAGGCATGTTATGGTTGAGTTTTGTAGCTATATTGTTTCATCAATTTGAGGAGTACCGCTGGCCTGGATATTTTGCTGGTTTATTTAACAACGTTATGTTTAAAAGTGAAGCACCCGATCATTACCCCTTAAATACTCAATCAGCGATGATTATCAATGTGGTAATTGCCTATGTGTTTTATCTGCTCCCCGTATGGTTTCCGCAAGTAATCTGGCTTGGACTCGCACCCGTTTTTATGGGATTTTTTCAGGTCGTCTGGCACGGTATCGTCGTAAATATTAAAGCAAAAACCTTATATAATCCCGGCTTGTTTACGGCACTTCTCCTGCATGTTCCAGTCGGAATTTGGTATATTCATGAAATAGTATTGCGAGACATTCCAACCGTAACTGACTGGATTGGGGGTACGATCTACTTTATTTTTGCTGTATACATCTTCATCATTAAAGGGAATATATGGTTGAAAAAGAGTGATTCTCCTTACTCCTTTTCTAAACAACAGCTGGGAGCTTATGATCGTAAATAGGGTATGTTAGAAAACCATCAATGTCCTTGTTTACAAGTTGGATACAAGTAGAGGTATTCTGGAAACGAGGTTCGGTTACACTTGGTTTGTACCCATGAACAAGGAAAGAGTGATCTTATAATGAAGCATACACATCAACCTCATGATCGTAAAAAGTTGGCTTACAAGCTAATCACCACTAGTGCTTTATTGGCTATAGGTTTTGCTGTGATGACAGGGTGCAGCAATAGCGGGGAAGCACAATCAACTGCTCCTACTAAAGCAGAAACTGTCACACCACCTGCTAGTTCTACAGATCAAAACACGGATCTCAATACTAATGGGCAAGGATCAACCTCGACCCATCAAGAACCTGCCAATAGTACAGCTACACCTCACAGTAAACACAGCCCTGCAGTCGCTATATTCAGCGCAGCCAAGCAGGGAACCTTACCGAATTTGCCAAAAGGTCTTGGCTTGGGAACTAGCAGCGATCTTTTGTTTGAGCTGTGGGGGAAATCCGAGTCTGGTTCTACTGGTCCTATGAGAAGCTACGCTAAGTATCATACAGACATCATGCTGGATGGAAGCGATAAAGTTACAGAAATTACATCTTCCGATCCAGACTATAAAAAGTTGCTTATCAAACAAATTGTTGACGATTTAGGCCAACCTACGGAAACCGTTGATACCTCTAGAGACATACCTGACACAGCAGAAGCTAATTATGCGATCAATAACACATCAGGACTTAGTTATAATTTAGTATTTTCCTATCAAACCAAAACGCAAAAGGTCAATTATATCCGATTATATTTTAACTCTAAGACGCCATAATTGGATGTATATAACAGAGTCGTTTCCGTTAGAATTGCGGAGGCGACTTTGTTCAAGCTCATTGCATTTTTAGGGTATTTCGTTTATACTATTTTGCAATTGATTAATCACTAATCAGAAAACTGTGTTAAATAAAAGGATGAAAAAAATATGGCTAAAGCTACGTCAACATCTATAAATCGCCAAAAGGAAATTATATCTGCTGCCATTGAAGTGTTTGCTGAGATGGGCTACTACCGAGCTACAACAGCCAAAGTTGCGGAACGGGCCAATATTTCTCAACCCTATGTCTTTCGTTTTTTCGCTACCAAGGAAGCATTGCTTGTTGAAGCCCTTAAGGTTTCATTTTCACGTATCATAGATTCTTTTCACAGAGTCATTCATTCGGCCTCATCTGAGCAGCTGGAGCAAGAGCTAATTGCAGCCTATTCGCAAATTATGACGGAATACCGTAATGAAACACTTTTGCAAATGCAGGCGCAGACGATCCGCGAGGATGAGGTTGTAAGCGTGATGCAGCATGGGTTCCGTGAAATTCATACGACGGTTTATGATGCGTTCCGACGGGCAGGTATTGAACAAGCAATGGAAAGAACGATGCTTTTTCTCGCCAGAGGTATGCTGTGTAATATTTCGATGTCGCTGGATCTGCCAGAACTGATGAAAAAAGACGATTAATTTTGGTTTATGCATTAGAGTCGCGTTTTTGCGCGGCTTTTTTGCTTTAAATTTTATTTTATTCAAGACTTGATTTCGTTTGCTTCTGAGAAAAACGGGCTAATAAGTTGACAAGAGAAGCGAGCCTCGTTATTCTAATACCCATAGGGGTATATGTATAGAGGAATCTCGCTAAACTAGGCCCCCTCAAAAAACAGGCGGAGGTTATAGAATGTCATCAACTAACAATATCCAAGCAGATCATATTCTTGATTGTAAAGGGCTAGCTTGTCCTATGCCTATTGTAAAAGCAAAAAAGGCTATGAATGAGCTCGTTCCCGGAAAGATTATGGAAGTTCAGGCGACTGACAAAGGTTCATTAGCCGATTTTCAGAGCTGGGCCAAAAACACCGGACATCAATATTTGGGCACTCTCCGCGATGGAGATGTAATGCGACATTATCTACAAAAAGCAAATCTAGCTGAAGTGAAGAAGGAGCAAGTATTTTCTTCTACGATAAGCCATGAAGAGCTACAAGCAAAATGTTCTGCAAAAGAGAACTTCATTTTACTCGATGTTCGTGAACCTGCTGAATTTGCTCTTAAACATATTCCTGGATCTAAGCACATCCCTCTTGGCGAACTGGAGAACAGACTTTCTGAACTGAACTTGGAAGAAGAGATCGCAGTGATTTGCCAAGCTGGAGCACGCAGTGAAATGGCTTGTCAGTTATTAGTTTCCAAAGGCGCTAAAAAAGTCAAATCTGTGCTTTCAGGCATATCCGAATGGGCTGGAGAGACTAAGGGAAGTGAATCCATATGAGTACGCCCAAAACAACGATTGTATTATTCAGCGGGGAGCTGGATAAGGCGATTGCTGCATTCATTATTGCGAATGGAGCGGCAGCATATGATCACGAAGTAACTATTTTCTTTACTTTTTGGGGGCTAAATACGTTACGCAAGGACGAAATCGTGAGCACCAATAAAGGAATGCTCGAAAAAGCCTTTGGTTGGATCATGCCTCGTGGACCCAAAAAGCTTGCACTATCCAAAATGAATTTTGCCGGACTCGGTCCACAGATGATCAAGCATGTCATGAAAAAGCACAATGCGCTTTCCTTGCCGCAGCTTATAGAGTTGGCACGAGAGCAGGGGATCAAGCTCGTCGCCTGTACCATGACCATGGATTTGTTAGGACTGCAGCAAGAAGAGCTAATCGACGGTTTGGAATATGCTGGAGTAGCCGCCTACTTGGGGGATGCTTCGCAGGGGAAGGTGAATCTATTTATTTAGGGTATCCTATTTATTTTTTTGGTTTATAATATACCTATACGTGTATATGGTAAGTCAAAAAGGAGTGCATTACTTATGGATTACAATTACAGTGATGAACTGAAAACGCGCCTGAGGAGAATTGAGGGACAGGTGCGTGGAGTACTTCGTTTAATGGATGAAGGAAAATCGTGCAAAGACGTTGTTAGCCAGTTGTCTGCCGTACGTAACGCATCAGATAAAGCAATTGCCCAAATTGTGGCAGAGAATCTGCAACGATGTATATTGGAAGAGCAAGAGGCTGGAGGAGACACGGATAAGCTGGTTAAAGAAGCGATTCAGCTACTTGTGAAAAGTAGATAATCATGTGTCCAGAGTCAAGCTAGCGGGCAATGATGTCACTATGTACAAAATTACGGGAGCTGGACATATTGCCTTTGATTAAGATTGTATACTAGCCGTAATTAAAGTTCGCTGCCTCTAGTTGGTAGCGGGCTTTTTTATTCGGACATTTTAGGAATAACCCTCTGTTTATGCTGAGGTAAACCGGTGTAAATAACACATAAGGAAAACAACTTCTTCCGGGAGGCCTATTTATGGAGGTATTTGTTTCGATTGGTGTCAAATTGATCATCAGCTTTTTTGGCTTGTGGATCATTACTTTTATTACAGGTCGGAAAACACTCAGTCAGTTAACACCACTCGATTTCCTAACATCATTGGTGTTAAGCGAAATTGTGGGAAATACGTTATATGACGATAAGGTGACCATTGGGCAGCTTTTGTTTGCTTTGGCACTATGGTGTGCGCTGGCCTACTTTTTTGAAAAAGCGACGACCCATTTTGTGAAATTTGGATATATGGCAGAAGGTCGAACAGTGCTGCTCGTGGATAAGGGGCAAGTTAATCAAGAAATGCTTGAGAAATATGATATAGAATTTACCCAGCTGCTCTCCATGCTACGCCAGCAAAATATTTTTTCTCTTCGTGAGGTCTGGTACGCCACGTTAGAAACAAATGGTTCATTGTCAGTTATGCGCAAACCCGAATATGAGCCACCCGCGGCTCAGGATATGGGGATCGATGCACAGCCTGATCTTTTTTCTATAACAGTCATTGATAAAGGAAAGCTCCTGAACGAATCTATGCGTGGGAAGTCAATCGATATTGAAGAGATTAAAGCTAAGGTGCGAGAGCAGGGATATAGTATCGATGAGATTGCCTATGCAGAGTTAAGCGAGGATGGAACACTTCATATCGTGCCAATGAAATAGAAAAAAGCATTAAAAATAAGACCATTTTGATAATTAAGCCAAGAAAGAAAGAGGAGCAAGGTGAAAAGTTAGAGATGTACTTCCCAGCTCAAACCATGAAATACAGATGATCAACTCTGATACCCGGAGTGTATTTTTACTCATTGCTTCCATTCACCCCTCCATATTTTTTCATGCATTTAATTATCATTTTTAGATTCCAGCAGTTCTTTAAAAGATTTTTGAAATAACCCTATAGAATATTTGAGTCCCGGATTGAGGAGACTACCCCTTATGGGTTTGAAATTTTTCAGAAAGTGGTGATCAGATTTGAGTTTCTCGGATGATCAGCTTATCTGTGTGCGATTTGAGGACGAACTAGGGTGTTTTGCTAAGGCTGCTGCTCCTCCTATTTTTGAGACTGCTCCATTTTTCTTTGATACTTACGAAGATTATGCTGAAGCGGCTAATAATGAAAAGGAGCATTATGTCTATTCGAGGGGAACCAATCCTACCGTTCAGATTGCAGAGCAAATGATTGCTGGGTTGGAAGGCGGGGCGGACTGCAAGTGCTTTGCTTCCGGAATGGCTGCTATCAGTGCCGCTCTAATGTGTAGTTTATCCGCAGGGGACCATCTGATTCTGGTCGGACACATATACGAAACCTCCGTCAGCCTAGCTAAATACTTATCGAAGTTCGATATAAATTATACAATTGTACATTCTACTTCTACGGAAGCAGTTGCTGATGCCATCAAACCGCAGACCCGTGCTATTCTTATGGAGTCTCCTACCTCATTCACATTCGATATGGTAAATATTCAGGAGGTAGCTTCGCTTTCCAAAGCGAAGGGCATCCGCACAATCATAGATAATTCATGGGCTACACCCCTTTTCCAAAAACCATTAGAATGGGGCGTAGATATCGTTGTTCACTCCGCATCCAAGTACTTGGGTGGTCATAATGATTTAATTGCAGGGGCAGTGATCGCTTCTAAAGAGATAATAAATCGTATGTATGCTGAAGAGTATGAGTTGATTGGCGGCTCGTTGGCCCCTTTTGAAGCCTGGCTACTCATTCGGGGGCTAAGAACACTCCCGCTCCGAATGGAATCCCATCAGAGAAATGCTCTGTTGGTTGCTCGTTTTCTATCAGATCATCCGGCCATTTCCAAAGTGAATCATCCCGGACTTCCATCCCATCCACAACATGAGCTCGCATGTAGACAGCTTAAAGGGTATGCCGGATTATTCAGTTTTGAACTAAAAGATTCGGGTTATGAGGATATATGCAGAGTGATCAATAAACTGCGACTGATTCGGATCGGTGTATCTTGGGGGTCTATGGAGAGCCAGGTGATCTCACCAAACTACGGCTTCAATAAGCAGAGTCTAAAAAAACAACACATGCCCGAATCGCTTATCCGCCTAGCTGTAGGGCATGAGCCTGCTGAACTTCTGATACAGGATTTAGCTACAGCTTTAAGCTAAGCTAACTTTCAGGATTTTATCTAAAAAAGCGAA